>NZ_JAWLNX010000009.1:0-256128 GCF_035320975.1 Saccharopolyspora mangrovi
CGCGATGCGCACCGTGCCCCGGCCAGGACCGTCCTCCACACAGCGGTGATAGGTGATGTCGGTGAAGTCGAAGCCCTCGACCGGCTCCCACAACTTCGGATCAAACAGCTCAGACACAACGGGATTCTGCACACCTGGGACAATAGGGGTAGCAAGTGCTCGGCGCGGGGTCCTCCCCGCGGCCGCCCGGTGCTTGCGTGGACGCCGGAGAAGGTCGCCGCGGAACCTTCTCCGTTGTCCGCCAGGCGATTTCAGAGGTGATCGGTTGAACCCGTCCACAGCTCAGGCTGAGGTCATCGTCGACGAGCTCGTCCGAAACGGGGTGCGGCACGCGGTGCTCGCCCCGGGATCGCGCAACGCACCTCTCGCCTACGCTCTGCACCGGGCCGCGCACGCTGCGCGTTTGCGGCTGCACGTTCGGATCGACGAGCGCAGCGCGGGTTTCCTGGCGCTGGGCCTGGCGGCGCGCACGCACCGGCCGGTACCGGTGTTCTGCACCTCCGGCACGGCGGCGAGCAACCTGCACCCGGCGGTCAGCGAGGCCTACCACGCGGGGGTTCCGCTGCTGGTGATCACGGCAGACCGGCCACCGGAGCTGCGCGCGGCCGGCGCGAACCAGACCATCGACCAGCACCGGCTGTACGGCAGCGAGGTGCGGCTGTTCGACGAGCTCGGCGTGGCCGAGGCGCGCTCGGGGCAGAACGCCTACTGGCGCAGCCAGGTCTGCCGCGCCTGGAGCGCGGCGGCGTGCGGCTTGCGCGGTGGGCCGGTGCACCTCAACGTGCCGTTCCGCGAGCCGCTGGTGCCCGACGGCGACACCGAGTGGTTCGAGTCGCTCGACGGGCGTCCCGACGGCGAGCGGTGGACCGAGGCCGCCGATCACGGTGCGGCACCGAGTTCGCTGTCGCGCCCGCGGGCGGGTCGCGGGCTGGTGCTCGTCGGCGACTGGGGCGCCGAGGCGGCCAGCGCCTGGGGTGAGCGCTTCGGGTGGCCGGTGCTGTCCGAGGTCGGCGGCGTCGGGGTGTCGGGTCCGGCTGCGATCAGCACCGGGATGTGGCTGCTCAACCTGCCCGAGTTCGTCCGGGAGCACCGGCCCGAGCAGGTGCTCTGCGTGGGGCGTCCGACGGTGTTCCGGCAGGTCCAGCAACTGCTGGCCGACGCCGGGGTGGAGGTGCTGCTGGCGCACGGCGGGATCGACTGGCCCGCGCCGGCGCACAACGTGCGCGAGGTCGCGGCGACGTTCGAGGCCGAGACCGGCGGAGCTCCGGGGCCGATCGACCCGCAGTGGCTGACGAGTTGGCAGCAGGCCGACCAGAAGGCCACCGCGGCGCTGCACGCCGCCCTCGACCTGGAGCGGTGGCCGAACGGTCCTGCGGTGGCGCGCGAGGTGGTCGACGCGCTGCCGGAGAACTCGCTGCTGGTGCTCGGTTCGTCGAACCCGAGCAGGGACGTCGCGCTCGCCGCGCGGCAGCGGCCCGACGTGCTGGTGCACCGCAACCGGGGTGCGGCCGGCATCGACGGCACGGTGTCCACGGCGATCGGCGCGGCCGCCGGGCACGGCGGACCGGCCTACGCGCTGCTGGGCGATCTGACGTTCCTGCACGACTCCAACGGCCTGGTGCTCGGCCCGTACGAGCAGCGGCCGGACCTGACGATCGTGGTGTTCAACGACGACGGCGGGGGCATCTTCAGCCTGCTGGAGCAGGGCGGTCCGGAGCACAGCGGTTCTTTCGACCGCGTCTTCGGCACGCCGCACGGAACCGACCTGGCGCAGCTGTGCGCGGCGCACGGCGTCGAGCACGTTCAGGTGCCGGGCCACGCCGAGCTGCGCGAAGCGCTCCGCCCGGCGCCCGGGTTGCGCGTGGTCGAGGTCCGGGCCAACCGGGACGAACTGCGCGCGGTGCACCAGCGGCTGCACGCGGCGGTCCGCTCCGCGCTGCTCGGATGATTCCCATCTGGAGGACGTGAAAGCTGTTGCGGCCGCGCGCGGTGTGCGTCGCCTGGAGGTGAACGCGCTGTTTCCCCGGCAGGTGAGCGGCACGCGACCGGCCACTGTGGTCACCGCACGGCGTTAGCCCGATGGTGTGCATTCGCGTTTTTCCGCGTGGTGATGGGAAAAACTCGGCGCGAAAAGCGCACCGGGTGTGAACGTGGTTGCCTAGTCTCCTGATCGAACCCAGAAGTTCGAGGAGGTGGCAGGGTGATTCGACGACAGGGCCTGCGCGCGGTGATCGCGGCCTGCTGCGCGAGCGCGGTGTTCGCCACGCCAGCGCTGGCGGGCAGCGAAGCGCCGGGCGCGCCGGGAGCCGGTGACTCCTACTTCCCCGGTTACGGCAACGGTGGCTACGACGTCTCGCACTACGACCTGCAGCTGCGCTACCAACCGGCGGACGACCACCTGCAGGGCACCGCGACGGTCGTCGCGACCGCCACGCAGGACCTGACGGCGTTCAACCTGGACTTCGCGCTCACCGCGAAGTCGGTGCGCGTCAACGGGATGCCGGCGCAGTTCAGCCAGAACGGGCTGGAGCTCACCGTGACCCCGCCTGCGACCCTGCCGAAGGGCGAGCTGGCGACCTTCGTCGTGGAGTACGAGGGAACGCCCTCGACCGTCGAGGTCAACGGCTTCAACCCGTGGGTGCGCACCTCCGACGGGGCGCTGGCGATCGGCCAGCCGGAGATCTCCTCCTGGTGGTTCCCCGGCAACGACCACCCGCGTGACAAGGCCACCTACGACGTGGCGGTGTCCGTGCCGGACGGCACCGAGGCGGTCTCCAACGGCGTGAACACCCGCCGGAGCACCTTGGCCGGGTGGACGACCTGGAACTGGCGCAACACCGAGCCGACCGCCACCTACCTGGCGTTCATGACCATCGGCCAGTACGAGTTCGTCGGCAAGACCGGTGCGTTCGGCCAGCCGTTCATCACCGCCTACTCCGACAAACTCGGCCCGCTGGCGGGCCCGGCGAAGGCGAGCATCGAGCGCACGCCGGAGGTCGTGGACTTCCTGAGCCAGTTGTTCGGCGAGTACCCGTTCTCGGCGCAGGGCGGCGTCGTCCCGGCGGAAGGCCTGAACTTCGCGCTGGAGAACCAGACCCGCCCGACCTACAGCCACAAGTTCTTCCAGAGCGCGGCGAACGTGTCGGTCGTCGTGCACGAGAACGCGCACCAGTGGTTCGGCGACTCGGTGTCGGTCGACACCTGGCGCGACATCTGGCTCAACGAGGGGTTCGCGTCCTACTCCGAGTGGTTGTGGTCGGAGGCGCAGGGGACCGGCACGACGCAGGAGCTGTTCGACCACTACTACAACTCCCACCCGGCCGACGACCCGTTTTGGCAGGTCCTGCCGGGAGACCCGGGTGCCGAGAACGTCTTCCACGACGCCGTCTACGACCGGGGTGCGATGGCGCTGCACGCGCTGCGCAACGTCGTGGGTGACGAGGCGATGATGGACATCACCCGCACCTGGGCCGCCGAGCACCGCCACTCGACCGGCACGATCGAGCAGTTCATCGATCTGGCTGAGCAGAAGTCCGGCAAGCGGCTCGACGACGTGTTCAACGCCTGGCTGTTCACCAAGGGCAAGCCCGCGGTGAGCCCGGCCACCGGCGTCGCCGCGAGCGCCGCCCGCGGGAACGTGCCCGCGCCCCCGGCAGTCGCCGAGATCGACCGCGCGCACGAACTCCTGCACGACCACGGGTGAGTCAGCGGACTCCTTCCAGCGCCTCGCGCACCGGGAGGAGTTTCGCCTCCACCTCGGCCACCTCCAGGTCCGGGTCGGAGCCGGGCACTATCCCGCCTCCGGCGAACAACCGGACCCGGCCACCGCGAGCACCGCCGGAGCCAGCTCCGGCGGTGCTCTGCTGTTCGATCTGCCCGCAGCGCAGCGCGATGCCGAGCTCGCCGTTGCCGGCACCGTCGATCCACCCGACGGGACCCGCGTAGCGGCCCCGGTCCATGCCCTCCAGCTCCGAGATCAGCGGCACCGCGTCGGCCGTGGGCGTGCCGCCGACGGCGGCCGTGGGGTGCACGGCCTCCACCATGTGCAGCAGGCCCGAACCGTCGGGCGAGTCGGCGAGCTTGCCCTCCACGTCGGTGGCCAGGTGCAGCACGTTGCGCAGCCGCAGCACCGACGGAGCGGAGGGGACCGACAGTTCGCTGCAGAACGGCCGCAGCCGCTCGGCCAGCGACTCCGCGGCGTAGGCGTGCTCGCTGCGGTTCTTGGCCGAATCCAGCAGTTCGGCGGCGATCTCGTCGTCGGTGCGACCCGGATGCGGCCAGGCCGTTCCCGCCAGCACCCGCGAGCGGACCTCGTAGCCGCGCCGTTCCAGCAGCAGTTCCGGGGTGGCGCCGACCATCCCGTCCACCGCGAAGGTCCAGCAGTTCCCGTAGCGCGCGGTCAGGTTGTGCAGCAGGAACCGCTCGTCGAGCGGTTCGGAGGTGCTGGCGACCAGGTCGTGGGCGAGCACGATCTTGCGCAGCTCGCCGCCGGAGGTGCGCATCAGCCGGACGGCCTCGGCCACCGCCTGGCGGTAGCCGGTCGAGGACAGCCGGCCGTCGCTGTAGGACACGGTGCCGGGCTGGCGCACCGGCTGCGGCTCCGGATCCCGGGCGTCACCGATGGTGGTGATCCAGCGGACCCCGTCGCGCTGGCCGACGACCACCTCGGGCAACACCAGCACCGAGTCGCCGGGCTGGTCGGCGAAGGCCAGGCTGGCGAAGGCCACCGGCCCGCAGCCCGGCAGCCCGACCGAGTCCTCCACGTCGATGTGGCCGCACAGCCGCCGCCACCACGCGTCGGCGTCGGTGAAGCGATCCGAGCCGGAGGTGTCCAGGCGTGCCGCGCAGCCCCAGCCGACGAGGCCTTCGCCCTCGCGGACCCAGCTCACCGACTCGCCACCGGGCAGCAGGTCCAGCAACGGCCGGTCGTGCCGCGGGTCGGCAGGATCGAGCCTGCGGGTGCGCGCCGTCAGCCGCCGGGATGTAGTCGCCACGCTTGGAGCGTATTCGGCGTGGGGAATCGAGTGGGCTGAGCGGCCGCGTGGCTCTCGACACGGCCCCGGACCCCTACAATCGGTCACCGTGGCAGGCGACGCGGTGACCCAGGGCGCGGCCGACTCGGTGACCAGCTCAGACACGGAGGGTGACCAGGCGGTGTCGAAAACTTCGCCTGCGCGAGTCCGCCGCCGGGTGGCCCGTGGGGTTCTCATCGCCGGGTTGTTGCTGACGGTCATGGGGCTGTCGATCATCGGTGCCTGCTTCATCAACGACCGCACGATCGTGGAATCCCGAGGTCAGGCGGTCGCCGAGGTCGTGGACACCTCGCTGACCCGGACCGTGGTGCGGTTCAACACCGAGGACGGCCGCGTCTACATCCCGCCGAACGGTGTGCTCTACCCCACCGACCTCCAGGTCGGGCAGACCGTGCGCGTCGAGTACGACTCCCGGAACCCCGATCTGGTGCGCGTCGCCGGGCGCAACGCGGTCATCTCGCTGCTGCCGGTCTTCAGCTCGCTGGCGGTGCTCTGGGCAGTGCTGCTGCCCACGTATTGGCTGCTCAGGAGATCGAACCAGGTCTGAAGGCCCTTCCGAGCAGGTCTGGGCCGGTGCGAAACTGGGGTTCGCCGAAGGGGGTCGGTGGCCGACAAGTCGAAAGGCCGGCCCCGCGTCTGCGAGGTCGTTGCCCATGAACACCCCCAGAACGCTCTCCGATTCGTCACAGGTACAGCCGCAGTGGGTGCTTGGCGCTCCGGTGCTGTCCGCGGTCGACCGCGCGCTCCCGTCCGATGCGGACCCGGCTGACCTGGCGCTCTACTGCACGATGCTCGGCGACGACGCCCTGGTGCTCGCCCACCGGCTCTCCGAGTGGGGGGTGCGCGCCGGTTTGGAGGAGTCCGCCGCGCTCGGCGAGATCGCGCACGAGCTGCTGGGGCAGGCTCGGGTCCTGTTCGGCAGGGCCGCCGAGATCAACGGCGACCAGGACGAGGACCAACTCGCCTACCTGCGAGAACCCGCCGAGTTCCGGAACGTGCGGCTGGCCGAGGTCGACTGCGGCCCCGGTCCCGGCGGCGACTTCCCGGCCACGGTCGCGCGGCTGCTGCTGTTCACCACCTGGCGGCTCGCCGTCTTCGAGGAGCTCACCAGCAGCCGGGACGCGGTGCTGGCGACGCTCGCGGCGCGGTCGCTGCACAAGCTCGCCCAGCACCGCGACCACGCCGCCCAGTGGGTGATCAGGCTCGGCGATTCCGGCCCGGGCGGGCCGCAGCTGATGAGCGCCGGGCTGCAACTGGTGTGGCCGCTGGCCGCCGAGCTGTTCGCCCCGCACCCGGTCGAGGCGCGGCTGGCCGCCGCGGGCTGCGGCGTCGATCCCTCCCGCGTGCGCACGCGCGTCGGGCAGACCCTCGACGAGGTGCTCTCCATCGCCCGCCTGAAGTCGCCGGCGCCCACCGAGTTCGGCGAGTTCACCCGGCCCGGGGGTCGCGACGGCGCGCACACCGGGAACATGGAGTTCCTGCTGGCCGACATGCAGTACCTGGCCAGGGCAGGACTGGCCGGCAACCGGGTCCCGGAGCGGCCGAGGAACGGGCGAAGTTTCGGAAACGCAATCGAAGATGAGTAGTTCCCCGCACGCCGATGAGCCCCGCCCGGGAGCACAGTGATCGAGGGGTATCGGAACGGCGGGAGCAGATGCCTGGGGGTCTTCCGCGTTCCCCTGTCGGGGTCTAGTGGAAGGGCGCAACTCGGATGGACGAGATCTGGTTGCAGGTGCTCATGGCGTTGATGGCCGGTTGCGCCGGGGCGGGCGTGGTGCTCGCGGTGCGCAGACGCCGCGAAGAACCGGCTCCCCAGGAACGGGAACCGCTGCCCGAGCGCGAGCCGGACGCCTGGGAACCGTTCGTGCAGCACTGCGAGCAGGCCGTGCTGCGGGCGAGCCGGGCGGTGGAGGCGATGTCCTCGCAGCAGGCCCGCAACCGGCTGCAGACGATCGTGCGCCGGATGGACGCCGAGCTGCCGAACCTGCGCGTGTTCGTCGAGCTCGGCCGGGGACTGGGGGACACGTCCCGGGACGTCGAGATCGCCCGCAAGGTGCGCAACGAGCTCAGCGGCGCCGAACAGCGCTTCGGCGCGGTCACCGGCGAGGTGCTCGAACTCGTCGAGGACCCCGATCCGGAGCGGGTCCAGGAGCTGCGCGGCCGGTTCCCGCTGCTGCGCCCGATCTCCGCGGTGCTGCCCGAACCCGTCAGCTAGCCGGGACCTCGGCGGCCTGCGCCCACCACTCGTGCACCTCCGCGGCGGCACCGGGCGCGGCGACCAGCAGACCGTCCCGGGGCAACGGATCCGGTTCGCCGCGCCGGTTGAGGATCGTGGCGCCGGCCTCGGCGGCCAGCGCGATCGCCCCCGCCACGTCCCACTCCTGGTAGTCGTCGAGCACGGCGGCCACGGTGTGGCCGAGCGCGACCTGGGTGATGGCCAGCGCCGGTGAGCCGAGTAAACGCACGCCGACCTGAGCGCTCGCGGCGTTGGTGATGAACCGGTCCATGCCGGGCCAGGGGCCGTTCTTGGTCAGTTCGGTGCACACGATGCCGCCGCGGATCTCGCAGCGGTCGGGCAACCGCACCGGCGTGCCGTTGGCCCGCATGCCCCGGCCGCGCGCCGCCGCGTAGATCTGCGTGCGGTACGGGTCGGCGACCACGCCCACCACCGGCCCGTGCGCGTCGAGCATCGCCAGGCTGTAGGCGCACCACGGCAGTCCGGCCACGTAGTTGGCGGTGCCGTCCACCGGGTCGACCGACCAGCGGAACTTCGAGCCGCCCTGCTGCGGCGGGCCGGTCGGTTCCTCCCCGAACTCCTCGCCGAACACCGGGGTGCCGGGGAACTCGTCGGCGAGGATGCGGCGGGTGTGCCGCTCCAGGGTGCGGCCGGTGTCGGTGACCCAGTCGAACGGTGATTCGCTGGGTTCGGGCCGGGCCCCTCGTCCCGCGGTCGCGATGATCACGTCGGCGGCGTCGTTGGCCAGCCGACCGGCGACCTCGAAAGCCCGTGACACCAGGGCCGGTTCGATCTGGGCGGGAGGAGTAGGCAGGGCCGTCATGCCTCCCCAGCCTCCGCGCGACGGGTGACCGCCCAGCAACGCAGAGGTGACCGGCCGTGGAGCCGCAGGCCACGTTTGCGGGCCGGTGCGGAGTTGGGGCGCTCTTCGGTTGTCGTTGGCGGTCGCGTCACATGGGCGTCGGCTGCTCGCCGGAACCGGCGGCGACCGTGATGTGCGTGCGCATCGCGATCGTGACCGAGAGCTTCCTGCCGCAGATCAACGGAGTGACGAACTCGGTGTTGCGGGTGCTGGAGCACTTGCGTCGTCGAGGCGACCAGGCCCTGGTCATCGCCCCCGGGCCCGGTCCGGACGAGTACGCGGGCTTCCCCGTCATCCGGTTGCCCGCGATGGACCTGCCGATCGTGTCCTCGCTGCCCATCGGGTTCCCGAGCCGCCGCGTGCTGCGCGGGCTCCAGGACTTCGAGCCCGACGTGGTGCACCTGGCCTCGCCGTTCGTGGTGGGAGCGCGCGGGCTCAACGCCGCCCGCCGGCTCGGCGTTCCGACGGTCGCCGTTTACCAGACCGACGTCGCGGGCTTCGCCGAGTCCTACGGGCTGGGGCTGACCGCGAAAGCCGCCTGGAAGTGGATCCGCCGCCTGCACTGCCACGCCGACCGCACGCTGGCCCCCTCGACGTGGGCGGTGGAGACGCTGCGCGAGCACGGGATCCCGCGCGTGCACCGCTGGGGTCGCGGCGTGGACACCGAGCGGTTCACGCCCCGCAAGCGCGATGCGCGGCTGCGCTCCGAGCTGGCGCCGGGCGGTGAGCTGCTGGTGGGCTACGTGGGCCGGTTGGCGCCGGAGAAGCGCATCGAGCGGCTCGCCGAGCTGGACGGGAACCCGGGGGTGCGGGTGGTCGTCGTCGGTGACGGCCCGGAACGCGAGCGGCTGAGCGCGGAGCTGCCGAACGCGGCGTTCCTCGGCCAGCGCACCGGCGACGAGCTGGCGGGGATCTACGCCAGCCTCGACGTGTTCGTGCACACCGGTCCGCACGAGACGTTCTGCCAGGCGGTGCAGGAGGCGATGGCCTCCGGCGTCCCGGTCATCGCCCCGGACGCGGGCGGGCCGCGCGATCTGGTCGACGTGGGCCGCACCGGGTACCTGCTGCCCGCGCACGACGACGCCGAGCACGCCGCGGCCCTGCGCGAGGCCATCGATGACCTGCGCGATCCGGCCCTGCGCGAACGCTTCGGCGGCCACGCGCGCAACGCGGTGGCCGGTCGCACCTGGCCCGCGCTGTGCCGCGAGCTGGTCGACCACTACGCGGCCGTCAGCGGCTACGCCGAGTCGGCGGCTGCCTGAAGGCGCGATCGCCCGCCACGTACGCTTCGGGTGTGTCTCGGGCAGGCTTGGACAAGAACCCTCGCGAAGTCGCTGCGATGTTCGACGGTGTCGCGCGCCGCTACGACCTGACCAACACCGTGCTGTCCTTCGGGCAGGACCGGCGCTGGCGGAAGGTGACCCGGCAGCTGCTCGCGCCCCAGCAGGACGAGAAGGTCCTCGACCTGGCCGCCGGCAGCGGTGTGTCGACCGTCGAGTTCGCCCGTTCCGGCGCCTACTGCGTCGCGGCGGACTTCTCGCTGGGCATGCTCTCGGTCGGCAAGGGCCGCGGAGTGCCGCTGGTGGCCGCCGACGCGCTGCACCTGCCGTTCGCCGATGACGCCTTCGACGCCGCGACGATCTCCTTCGGCCTGCGCAACCTCGCCGACACCGTCGAGGGCCTGCGCGAGATGCGCCGCGTGGTCCGCCCCGGCGGGCGCCTGGTGGTCTGCGAGTTCTCCACCCCCACCTGGCAGCCGTTCCGCGGCGTCTACATGAACTACTTGATGCGCGCGCTGCCGCCGATCGCCCGCGCGGTCTCCTCCAACCCGGACGCCTACGTCTACCTGGCCGAGTCCATCCGCTCCTGGCCTGACCAGCGAGCCCTCGCCGAGCTGATCGCCGAGGCGGGCTGGGTCGACACGACCTGGAAGAACCTCACCAGCGGCGTCGTGGCCGTGCACCACGCCAAGAACCCCGCCTGACCGGTCTCCGCAGCGCGGTCAGAACCACGTGGTTTCCGGCGTGGTGGTCCTGGTCGCCGTGAGGGCGTCGGTGAAGGCGCTGGTGGCCGGAGGTTGCGGGTGGTTCGGTGTGCGGATCACCGCGATGCGGCGGTGGGTTTCGGGGGTGACCAGGGGCACGTGGGCCAGGCCCGCGAAGGCGACCAGCGGTAGGACCGTGCCGGGCATGACCGCCGTGCCGAGACCCGCCGCGACCAGGCCGGCCACCGCGGTGATGTTGCTGGACTCCAGGACCACGCGAGGGTGGGCCTCGGCCTGGGTGAAGGCGCGGTCGGCGTGCTGGCGGATGCTGGAGTCGGTGCCGAAGGCGATGTGCGGTTCGGTCGCCAGCTCCGACCAGGTCAGCGTTGCGCGCGCCGCCCACCGGTGGTCCGGCGGGAACACCGCGCACATCCGGTCGGTCGCGATGGGGTGCACCGCCAGGTCCGGCAGCGGTTCGGCGACGACCGTGACGCCCAGGTCGACCTCGCCCGCGCGCACCTTGGCCAGGACCTCGTCGGACATGCCGTCCTCGATCGACAGCTCCACGTCCGGGTGCTCGGCGCGGTAGGCCGAGACCACCGGTGGCAGCAGGATCGCCGCCATCGACGGCAGCGCCGCGACCCGGACGCGGCCCCGGGTGCCGGCGAGGAAGCCCTGGAAGTGGTTGAGCCCGGCGTCGAAGGAATCCACCACCCGCCGCGCGACCAGGCAGAACTCCGCTCCTTCCGGGGTCGTGACGAGGTGCCGGGTGGTCCTTCGGAACAACGTGATGCCGAGCCTGCGCTCCACGTCGCGCACCGCGCGGCTGATCGAGGACTGCGCCAGGTGCAGCCGCTCGGCGGCCGGGGTGAACCCGCCGGTGTCGTGCACCGCGAGCACCAGGCGGAGCTGCTGCACGGTCAGATCCATGCTCATGCCGCATGAATCTATCAATTTTCATTGCTTGACCGGCATGAGCGAGGTGGATCACAGTTCTTCCGTCCGGCCCAACGGCGGTGTTCGGAGGTAGCCCATGCTCGCCGCGAGCGGATTCCTGACGATCGGCGTGTTCCTCGCCCTGGTGCTCTCGCGCAGGGTGTCGGTGCTGTTCGCGCTCACCCTGGTGCCGATCGCGGCGGCACTGCTGAGCGGTCACGGCGCGAAGCTCGGCGAGCTCGTGGCCGACGGCCTGGTCACCGTGGCCCCGGTGGCCATCATGATCACCTTCGCGGTGCTCTACTTCAGCCTCATGATCGACGCGGGCCTGTTCGACCCCGCCGTCACGCGCATCCTGCGCTGGGCCAAGGGCGACCCGCTCAAGATCACCGTCGGCACCGCGCTGCTGACCCTGCTGGTCGCCCTCGACGGCGACGGCGCCTCCACCTTCCTGATCACCGTCTCCGCCCTGCTGCCGATCTACCAGCGGCTCGGCATGCGGCGGATCGTGCTGGCGGGCGTGGTCTGCCTCGGCGCCGGGGTCATGAACATGGTGCCGTGGGGCGGGCCGACCGCCCGCGCGATGGCCGCGCTCAAGCTCGACTCCGCGCAGCTGTTCCTGCCCGTCCTGCCTGCGATGATCGCCGGGATTTGCTGGGTGCTGGTGGCCGCGTACCTGATCGGCCGGTCCGAGCGGAAGCGGCTCGGCGTGGTCGCCCTCGAAGCGGTCGAGCCGGTCCGGTTGACCGGAGCCGACCGGGTGCGGTTCTGGGTCAACGCGGTGCTGACGCTCGCGCTGGTCGGCTGCCTGCTCGCCCAGCTCGCCGACCTGGAAGTGCTGTTCCTGGTGGCCTTCCTGGTCGCGCTGCTGGTCAACCGCCCGTCCTGGCAGGGCCAGCAGGAGCTGTTCGCCAAGCACGCCTACAACGTGGTGCTGGTCGTCGTGGTGATCTTCGCGGCGGGCGTGTTCACCGGCATCCTCACCGGCACCGGCATGATCAAGGCGATGGCCGAGGGCCTGGTCGCGGTCATCCCGGACGCGGGCGGGGCGGTGCTGCCGGTGGTCACCGCGATCGCCGGGATGCCGCTGAGCCTGGTGTTCACCCCGGACGCCTTCTACTACGGCGTGGTCCCGGTGCTGGCCGAGACCAGCGCCGCGCTCGGCGGCGACCCGGCGGCGATCGGGCGGGCTGCGATCCTCGGTCAGATGACCACCGGTTTCCCGCTGAGCCCGCTGACCGCCTCCACGTTCATCCTGCTCGGCATGTCCAAGGTCGACCTCGGCGACCACCAGCGGTTCATCTTCGGCTGGGCCTTCGGCACCACTCTGGTGATGACCGCGGTCGCCCTGCTCACGGGGGTGTTGTGAGTGCGGATCGGGAGTGGAGCCGGCTTCGCCGGGGACCGGGTCGAACCGGCGGTGCAGCTCGCGCGGGCCGGGGTGGACGACCTCGTGCTGGAGTGCCTGGCCGAACGCACCATCGCCCTCGGGCAGCAGCGCAGGCTGGGCGATCCGGACCAGGGCTACGACCCGCTGCTGCGCGCCCGCTTCGAGCGGCTGCTGCCGGTCGCGGTGGCGAACGGAGCACGGGTGATCACCAACATGGGCGCGGCCCATCCGCTGCGCGCGGGCGAGGTCACCCGCGAGGTGATGGCGGCTGCCGGTCTGACCGGGCGGATCGCGGTGGTCACCGGCGACGACGTGCTGGACCGGATCGACCCGGGCATCCCGGCGCTGGAGGACGGGGTTCCGCTGGCCGGGCACGGGGAGATCGTCTCGGCCAACGCCTACCTCGGCGCTGATGCGCTGCTGCCCGCGCTGGACGCGGACGTGGTGATCACCGGCCGGGTCGCCGACCCGTCGCTGTTCGTGGCACCGATCGCGCAGCGGATGGGCTGGGACCTCGACGACGTGCCGCGCACCGCCGCGGCGACGCTGGTCGGGCACGTCCTGGAGTGCGCCGGGCAGGTCACCGGCGGTTACTTCGCCGACCCGGGCGTCAAGGACGTGCCGGGCCTGGCCGAGCTGGGCTTCCCGTTCGCCGACATCGCCGCGGACGGCAGCGCGACCATCGGCAAGCCCGCGGGCAGCGGCGGGGTGGTGACGGTCGGGACGGTCCGCGAGCAGCTGCTCTACGAGGTCACCGACCCGACCGGGTACCGCACGCCCGACGTGGTCCTGGACTTCCGCGAGGTCCGCGCCGAGCGGGCCGGTACCGATCGGGTGCGCATCAGCGGAGCGCTCGGGCGTGCCAAGCCCGGTGAGCTGAAGGTCAGCGTCGGCTACCGCGCAGGTCATCGCGCCGAGTGCGGCATCAGCTACGCCGGGCCGGGCGCGGCCGACCGGGCCCGGCTTGCCGCCGACGTCGTCACCCGGCGGTTGTGCGGGACCGGGCTGCGGGTGCGCGCGGACGTGCTGGGGGCGGTGGGCGATCCGGACGGCGAGTGCCGGCTGCGGGTGGCGGCGATGGCGGAGGCCCGGATGGCCGCGCAGATCGTCTGCCACGAGGTCGAATCGCTCTACACCAACGGCCCGGCCGGAGGGGGCGGCGTCCGCACCGACGTGCGCGAGGTGATCGGCATCGTCTCCGCGCTGATCCCCAGGTCGGACGTGAAATCGCAGGTCACAACCCTGGAGGTGGCGGATGCGGTTGCATGAGATCGCGCACTGCCGAGCGGGCGACAAGGGCGACACCTCGATCCTGTCGGTGTTCCCGCTCGACGACGCCGACTACGACCGGCTCCGCCGGGAGCTCACCGCGAGTCGGGTCCGGGACCACCTCGCCGGCCAGGTCAGGGGCGAGGTCACCCGCTACGAGCTGCCGCTGCTCAAGGCGTTGCAGTTCACCTGCCACCAGGCGCTCGACGGCGGCGTGACCACCTCGCTCGCGCTGGACACCCACGGCAAGACCCTCAGCTCCCGGCTGCTCGCGCTGGACCTCTGAGCTCCCGGGGCACGTGCGGTGGTGACCCGCGCCGAGGCCGCGGGAGCAGGACCGGATGGCGGCTTTCCTCACTCGGGTGGCCTAGGCGAAAGGGTCGATAGCGCTGGTGCAGCGGCTTAGACTCGCAATTAGTGAACTCGTTCACAAGCGGGTTTCGCACCGAGCACTGCACTAGTTCGAGGAGTGTCATGACCAGCGCCACCAGCCGCCGCCGACCGGACGATGACGCCGACGTGATCGTCGTCGGGGCCGGACCGGCCGGCTCGACGGCTGCGACGTACCTGGCCAGGGCGGGACTGGACGTCCTGCTGCTGGAGAAGAGCGTCTTCCCGCGGGAGAAGGTCTGCGGCGACGGGATTACGCCACGGGGCGTCAAGCAGCTCATCGACCTGGGCATCGACACCCGGGAAGAAGCCGGCTGGCTGCACAACAAGGGCCTGCGGGTCGTCGGCGGCGGAGTCAGCCTGGAGCTCGACTGGCCGAGCCTGTCCGACTTCCCGCCCTACGGCGTGGTCCGCCCGCGCAACGACTTCGACGACCTGCTGGCCCGCAACGCCCAGCTCGCCGGGGCCCGGCTGTTCCAGCAGACCAGCGTCAGCGGAGCCATCACCGACGAGCGCACCGGCCGGGTCGTCGGGGTCGAGGCCAAGACCGGGCCCGAGCGCGAGCCGGTCACCTACCGGGCGCCGCTGGTGCTCGCCTGCGACGGGGTGTCGGCGCGGCTGGCGCTGTCGGTGGGCCTCGAGAAGCGCGACGACCGCCCGATGGGCGTGGCCGTGCGCCGGTACTACACCAGCCCGCGCACCAAGGACGAGTTCCTGGAGTCGCACCTGGAGCTGTGGGACAAGTCCGACCCGGCCGAACCGCGCCTGCTGCCGGGTTACGGCTGGATCTTCGGCATGGGCGACGGGACCGTGAACGTCGGGCTGGGCATCCTGTCCACCTCCTCGGCCTACGGCAAGACCGACTACCGGCAGCTGATGCGGTCCTGGCTGGACGGAACTCCCGAGGAGTGGGGATTCCGGGAGGGCAACGCCACCGGCAAGATCGGCGGCGCGGCGCTGCCGATGGGTTTCAACCGCACCCCGCACTACCGCGACGGCCTGCTGCTGGTCGGCGACGCGGGTGGGATGGTCAACCCGTTCAACGGTGAGGGCATCGCCTACGCCATGCAGTCGGCGCGGCTGGCGGCCGAGTGCGCGGTGCACGCGATGGCCCGACCGACCTCGTTCTCCCGCGAGCAGGCGCTGCGCCGGTACCCGACGGCCGTGCAGCAAGAGCTCGGCGGCTACTTCCGGCTCGGCAATATCTTCAGCAAGTTGATTGGCAATCCCACCGTGATGCGGATGGCCACCAAGCACGGTCTGCCGCGCCAGACGTTGATGCGTTTCGTGTTGAAGCTGCTGGCAAATCTCTACGACGAGAAGGGTGGGGACGTCATGGATCGTGTGATCAGCGCCACTACTCGCGTCACCCCTAGCGCGTGACCGTGAGTGTCTGGTCAGATGTCCGGGCAAGGGTGAGACAAGTCATAAAGTTAGGTTCGCCTCACTACGGAGCCGATTCGGCCGACCGCATAGAGTGCGCACCGAATGCCTGAGGCGTGACCTGCGTCTCGGCGGGGACTGACGATGTGTGTTCCGGAACACAACACCCGGAACCGGTTGGAGGGCAGCAAAGGTGCTCGACCCGTACATCCCGTTGGTGCTGTTGTTCGCGCTGGCGCTGGGATTCGCGGTGTTCTCGGTCGCGATCGCACCGCTCGTCGGTCCCCGCCGCTACAACAAGGCGAAGCTCGACGCCTACGAGTGCGGCATCGAACCGTCGCCGCAGCCCGTCATCGGCGGCGGCCGGATGCCCGTCGCCTACTACCTGACCGCGATGTTGTTCATCCTCTTCGACATCGAGATGGTCTTCCTCTACCCGTTCGCGGTCTCGGCCGACGCCCTGGGGTTGTTCGGCGTCGTCGAGATCGTGCTGTTCATAGCGACCGTCGGCTTCGCCTACATCTACGTCTGGCGGAGAGGCGGCCTGGACTGGAACTGATCGGAGCGCGACGCCCGGTACGCCGGGCGCCTGGGACGAACTGCAGGGACTAGCCGCAAGGACGCGGGAAGGAGTGCCGGCGATGGGGCTCGAAGAGCAGCTGCCCAACGGCATCCTGTTGGCCAACGTGGAGAAGCTCGTCAACTGGACCCGGAAGACGTCGATGTGGCCGGCGACGTTCGGGCTGGCCTGCTGCGCCATCGAGATGATGACCGTTGGCGGTTCCCGCTACGACATCTCGCGGTTCGGCATGGAGCGCTTCTCCGCCACCCCGAGACAGGCCGATCTGATGATCGTGGCCGGTCGGGTCACCAACAAGATGGCCCCGGTGTTGCGCCAGATCTACGACCAGATGCCCGAGCCGCGCTGGGTGTTGGCGATGGGCGTGTGCGCCTCCACCGGCGGCATGTTCAACAACTACGCGGTCGTGCAGGGCGTCGACCACGTGGTGCCGGTGGACATGTACCTGCCGGGATGTCCGCCGCGCCCGGAGATGCTGCTCGACGCGATCCTCAAGCTGCACGCCAAGATCATGGACGAGCCGATCAACGCCAAGCGCGCGCAGGAGAAGCTCGAGCGCGGCGATCGCACGCCGATGATCGCCTCCTCCGTCCGGTACGCGCCGAAGAACGCCTCGCAGCGCAAGCGCGCCGAACGGCAGCAGGCCGCGCAGCGGCGCGAGATGGGCGGATCCGACGAGATCGGCGCCTTCGAGAGCGCGCCCGAGCGTCCGGAACTCAAGGCGGGTAGGTGATTTCGATGGCGGACGAGGAAACCACCCCGGCTCCCGGCGAACCCGGTTCCAGCGCCGAGCGCTCGGGAGACCTGACGCCCACCGGCGCCGAACCGGCCCGGGCCGGAGCGCCCATCGCGGGCCGGGACCGCCAGGGCATGTTCGGCGTTCGCGGCACCGGCGACACCTCGGGTTACGGCGGGCTGCACCTGCCGGCCTACGTGCCGCCCGCCGCCGAGCGGCCCTACGGCGGCTGGTTCGACGAGGTCGCCGACGCGCTGTTCGACGCGTTGCGCGCCAACGGGATCCCGGCCGACACCGTGCAGCAGGTGACCGTCGACCGCGGCGAGATCACCTTCTACCTGCGCCGCGAGCACCTCCTCGAGGTCTGCAGCATCTTCCGCGACGACCCGGCGCTGCGGTTCGAGCTGTGCAGCTCGGTGTCCGGTGTGGACTACGGGCCGGACGCGCCGCAGCGGCTGCACTCGGTCTACCACCTGACGTCGATGACCTACCGCCGTCGCGTCCGGCTCGAAGTCGCCGTGGACGTGGAGGACCCGCACCTGCCGTCGGTCGTGCCGGTCTACCCGACCGCCGACTTCCAGGAGCGCGAAGCCTGGGACATGTTCGGCCTGATCTACGACGGACACCCGGCGCTGACCCGGATCCTGATGCCCGACGACTGGGACGGTCACCCGCAGCGCAAGGACTACCCGCTCGGCGGAATCCCGGTGGAGTACAAGGGCGCCGAGATCCCGCCGCCGGACCAGCGCAGGGCCTACTCGTGATCGCGGAGAGGTGTGGGCAATGACCACCGAATCACTCACCGGCGCGTACCCCGCCGAGTCGAGAGACACCACCGAGGGCCGCATCTTCACCGTCACCGGCGGCGACTGGGACGAGTTCCTGGACGAAACCGGCGGCGAGGAGCGGGTTGTCATCAACCTGGGCCCGCAGCACCCGTCCACGCACGGCGTTCTGCGCCTGGTGCTGGAGCTGGAGGGCGAGACGGTCACCAAGGCCCGCTCGGTCATCGGCTACCTGCACACCGGCATCGAGAAGAACACCGAGTACCGGACGTGGACCCAGGGCGTCACCTTCGTGACGCGCATGGACTACCTGGCGCCGCTGTTCACCGAGACCGCCTACTGCCTGGGCATCGAGAAGCTGCTGGGCATCGAGGCGCCGAAGCGGGCGCAGACGATGCGCGTGATGCTGATGGAGCTCAACCGGATCTCCTCGCACCTGGTCTTCCTGGCCACCGGTGCGATGGAGCTGGGCGCGACCACCGGCATGACCTACGGCTTCCGCGAGCGCGAAGAGGTCCTGCACCTGCTGGAGTTCCTGACCGGTCTGCGGATGAACCACGCGTTCGTCCGGCCCGGTGGCGTCGCGCAGGACCTGCCGGAGGGCTGGCAGGACAAGGTGCGCGAGTTCATCAAGGTCATGGACACCCGCCTGCCGGACTACGACAAGCTCTTCAGCGGTCAGCCGATCTGGAAGCAGCGGCTCCAGGATGTCGGCTACCTGCCGCTGGACGGCGCGCTGCAGCTAGGCGTGACCGGCCCGCTGCTGCGGGCCGCGGGACTGCCGTGGGACCTGCGCAAGGTCGAACCGTACTGCGATTACGAGGAATACGACTTCGAGGTGCCCACCAGCAATGACGGTGACTGCTACGCGCGGTACCTGCTGCGGGTGCAGGAGATGCACGAGTCGCTGAAGATCATCCGGCAGTGCGTGGACAAGATGGAGTCCGGCCCGCACATGGTGGAGGACGCCAAGATCGCCTGGCCGGCGAAGCTGAGCATCGGCGCCGACGGCATGGGCAACTCCTTGGAGCACGTCCGCAAGATCATGGGCCAGTCCATGGAGTCGCTGATCCACCACTTCAAGCTGGTGACCGAGGGCTTCGACGTTCCGCCCGGCCAGGCGTACGCGCCCGTCGAGTCGCCGCGCGGCGAGCTGGGCGTCCACTTGGTCTCCGACGGCGGCACCCGGCCGATGCGGGTGCACGTGCGCGAACCCAGTTTCGTGAATCTGCAGGCGATGCCGGCGATGGCCGAAGGCGGACTGGTGGCCGACGTGATCGCGTCCGTCGCCTCCATCGACCCGGTGATGGGCGGGGTGGATCGATGACCGAGCAGTTCGAGTTCACCACCACCGAGGAGCAGACCGGCGCGGTCGACACCTCGGTGTTCGGCGAGGACACCCGGGCCGAGGCGAAGCAGATCATCGCCCGGTACCCGGAGTCGCGGTCGGCGCTGCTGCCGATGCTGCACCTCGTGCAGTCGGTGCAGGGGCACGTCAGCCCGGCGGGCATCAAGCTCTGCGCCGAGGAGCTGGCGCTGTCGGTGGCCGAGGTCAGCGCCGTGGCGACCTTCTACACGATGTACAAGCGCAAGCCGTGCGGGCAGCACCTGGTCAGCGTGTGCACCAACACGATGTGCGCGGCGCTGGGCGGCGATGCGATCTACAAGACGCTCGGCGAGCACCTGGGCGTCGGGCACGAGGGAACCGCCGGTGAGCCCGGCACCGAGGGTTCGATCACCCTCGAGCACGCCGAGTGCCTTGCGGCCTGCGACTTCGCGCCGGTGCTGCAGGTCAACTACGAGTACTACGACAACCAGACGTCCGAGCAGGCGTTGGAGCTGGTCAAGTCCCTGCAGCGCGGTGAGAGGCCCAAGCCGACGCGCGGCCCGGAGCTCTCGGACTTCCGGGGTGCCGAGCGCCAGCTGGCCGGGTTCTTCGACGACCTCGACGAGACCGTGACCGGGCCGTCGCAGGCGACCGAGACCAACCGGGGCGCCGCGCTGGCCCAGGAGCGCGGCTGGACCGCGCCGAGCATGCCCGATGACGCGGAACTCCCGCCGCTGCCGGAGAAGAAGTGAGGGTGGCCATGACCGAACCGAGCACCAGCCCGGTGACCCCGGTGCTGACCAAGCGGTGGCTGTCGCCGAACTCCTGGACGCTGCACACCTACGAGCAGCTGGAGGGCTACACCGCGCTGCGCAAGGCGCTGCAGGCCCATCCGGACCAGCTGATCGAGCTGGTCAAGGCCTCCGGTCTGCGCGGGCGCGGTGGTGCGGGCTTCCCGGCGGGCGTGAAGTGGGGCTTCATGCCCAAGGACCCGGTCAAGCCGCACTACCTGGTCATCAACGCCGACGAGGGCGAACCGGGGACCTGCAAGGACATCCCGCTGATGATGGCCGACCCGCACTCGCTGATCGAGGGCTGCATCATCGCCAGCTACGCGATGCGCGCCAACCACTGCATGATCTACGTGCGCGGCGAGGCGCTGCACCCGTTGCGGCGGCTCAACCACGCGGTCCGCGAGGCCTACGCCGCCGGCTACCTCGGCAAGAACATCCTGGACTCGGGCTTCGACCTGGACATCGTCGTGCACGCCGGGGCGGGCGCCTACATCTGCGGTGAGGAGACGGCGCTGCTGGACTCCCTGGAGGGCAAGCGCGGTCAGCCGCGGCTCAAGCCCCCGTTCCCCGCCGCTGCCGGGCTCTACGCCTGCCCGACGACGGTGAACAACGTGGAGACCATCGCCTCGGTGCCGTTCATCGTCAACGGCGGCTCGGACTGGTTCCGCACGATGGGCAGCGAGAAGTCGCCGGGCCCGAAGATCTACTCGATCTCCGGCCACGTCGAGAACCCGGGCCAGTACGAGGCGCCGATGGGCACCACGCTCCGGCAGCTGCTGGAGCTCGCGGGCGGCATGAAGGACGGCGTCCCGCTGAAGTTCTGGACCCCGGGCGGCTCCTCGACACCGCTGTTCACCGCCGAGCACCTCGACGTCCCGCTGGACTTCGAGGGCGCGGCCGAAGCCGGCTCGATGCTGGGCACCACCGCCGTCCAGGTGTTCAACGAGACGGTGTCGGTGCCGTGGGCGGTGATGAAGTGGACGCAGTTCTACGAGCACGAGTCCTGCGGCAAGTGCACGCCGTGCCGGGAGGGCACGTACTGGCTGGCGCAGGTGCTGGAGCGGATGGTCGACGGGCGCGGCAGCGAGGAGGACATCGACACCCTCCTCGACGTCTGCGACAACATCTTCGGCCGCTCGTTCTGCGCCCTCGGTGACGGCGCGGTCAGCCCGATCACCAGCGGCATCAAGTACTTCCGCGAGGAGTTCCTCGCGCTGTGTGAGAAGAACGAGAAGGCTCCGGAGCTGGTAGGAGCGGCCCGATGACCCTGGCACCCGAATCCGAAGCCCGCCCGGTCCCGGAGGGCTACGTCCGGCTCACCATCGACGGGATCGAGGTCGAGGCGCCCAAGGGCGAGCTGCTGATCCGGACCGCCGAGCGGATGGGCATCACCATCCCGCGGTTCTGCGACCACCCGCTGCTGGACCCGGCGGGCGCCTGCCGGCAGTGCCTGGTCGAGGTCGAGATGAACGGCCGGGCCATGCCGAAGCCGCAGGCCTCCTGCACCATGACCGTCGCCGACGGGATGGTCGTCAAGACGCAGAACTCCTCGCCGGTGGCCGACAAGGCGCAGCAGGGCGTGATGGAGCTGCTGCTGATCAACCACCCGCTGGACTGCCCGATCTGCGACAAGGGCGGCGAGTGCCCGCTGCAGAACCAGGCGCTCAAGCACGGCCGCGCGGAGTCCCGGTTCCACGACACCAAGCGGACCTTCGCCAAGCCGGTGCCGATCTCCTCGCAGGTCCTGCTCGACCGCGAGCGCTGCGTGCTGTGCCAGCGCTGCACCCGGTTCTCCAAGCAGATCGCCGGTGACCCGTTCATCGAGCTGCTGGAACGCGGTGTGCTGCAGCAGATCGGCATCGGCGAGCAGCAGCCGTTCCAGTCCTACTTCTCCGGCAACACCATCCAGATCTGCCCGGTCGGCGCGCTGACCAGCGCGGCCTACCGGTTCCGCTCGCGGCCGTTCGACCTGGTCTCCACGCCGGGGCAGTGCGAGCACTGCGCCTCGGGCTGCGCGACCCGGACGGACTGGCGGCGCGGCAAGGTGATGCGCCGGCTGGCCGGGGACGACCCGGAGGTCAACGAGGAGTGGATCTGCGACAAGGGCCGCTTCGCGTTCCGCTACGCCAACGCCGCCGACCGCATCACCCGGCCGCAGGTCCGGGTCAACGGCGAGCTGCGCGAGGCGTCCTGGACCGAGGCGCTGCAGGCGGCGGCCGAGGGCCTGGCCGAGGCGCGTGACGCGCGCGGGGTCGGGGTGCTGCCCGGCGGCCGGCTGACCGTCGAGGACGCCTACGCCTACTCGAAGTTCGCGCGAGTCGCGTTGCGCACCAACGACATCGACCACCGGGCCCGCCCGCACTCCACCGAGGAGCTGCGGTTCCTGGAGTCCGCGGTGGTCGGGGTGACGCCGGAAACCGGTGTCACCTACCGGGATCTGGAGTCCGCACCGGCCGTGCTGTGCGTGGCGTTCGAGCCGGAGGAGGAGTCGCCGATCGTCTTCCTGCGGCTGCGCAAGGCAGCCCGGACGGGCGGGACGCAGGTCTTCCACATCGCGCCGCGCACCTCGCCGGGCGTGGAGAAGACCACGGTCATCACCCACGCCGGAGGCCCGGTGCGCACCGGCTCGCTGGTGCCCTGCGTCCCCGGCGGTGAGGCCGCCGCGCTGGAGTCGCTGCCGTCCGATGTGGACGAGGCGATCCGGCAGCAGGGCGCGGTGCTCGTCGTCGGCGAGCGCGCCGCCGAGGTGCCCGGCCTCCTCTCCGAGGTGCTGCGCACCGCCCAGCGCACCGGGGCCCGGGTCGCCTGGATCCCCCGGCGCGCCGGGGAGCGCGGCGCCATCGAGGCGGGTGCCCTGCCGACGCTGCTGCCCGGTGCTCGTCCCGTCGTCGACGACCACGCCCGCTCCGAGGTCGAGCGCACCTGGGGCATGGCCCCCGGTTCGCTGCCGGCCGCCGCGGGCCGCGACGCCACCGAGATCCTGACCGCGGCCGCCTCCGGCGCGCTGTCCGGCCTGGTGCTCGGCGGGGTCGACCCCGACGACCTGCCCGACCCGGCGCTGGCCCGGAAGGCCCTGGAAGCGGCCGACTTCGTGGTCAGCCTCGAGCTCCGGCCCAGCGCGGTGACCGAGCGGGCCGACGTGGTGCTGCCGATCGCGCCCAGCGCGGAGAAGACCGGCAGCTACCTCAACTGGGAGGGCCGCCGCCGCGATTTCGGCACCACCATCGACGGCACCGGTGCGCTGCCGGACTGCCGGGTGCTGGACACCCTCGCGGTGGAGATGGACGCCGACCTGTTCACCCAGAGCCCGGCCGCCGCGAGCGCCGAGCTCGAACGGCTCGGCACGCACACCGGCAGCCGCACCGACGCCCCGGACGAGCCCGTCGCGCACGCACCGCGACCAAGCCCCGGCCAGGCCGTGCTGGCGACCTGGCGGCAGCTGCTGGACAACGGTTCGCTGCAGGTCGAGGAGCCGAACCTGGCGGGCACCGCCCGCAACCGGGTCGCGATCCTCTCGCCGGACACCGCCAGGCGCGTCGAGATCAGTTCCGGGCAGCGCCTCGAAATCAGCACCGAGCGGGGCAAGATCGTGCTGCCGGTCGAGATCGCCGACATGCCCGACGACGTCGTGTGGGTGCCAACCGACTCCGGGAAGGCCCGGGTCCACGAGGCCCTCGGCGCGGGCCACGGTGCGCTGGTCGACCTCGCCCCGGCGAGCGGAGGACCCGAGACGAACGGCAATTCCGCCCACCACCGCGGGGGGAACGCATGACCAGAACGGCCGAACTGCTCGCCGACGACCCGATCTGGCTGATCCTGATCAAGGTCGTCGCGATCTTCGTCTTCCTGGTGCTGATGACGCTGCTGACGATCTGGGCGGAACGCCGGGTCATCGGCCGCATGCAGCACCGGCCCGGCCCGAACCGCGCTGGCCCCTTCGGCATCCTCCAGTCGCTGGCCGACGGCCTGAAGCTGGCGTTCAAGGAGGACATCCGGCCGGTCATGGCCGACAAGTGGGTGTACTTCCTGGCCCCGGCGATCTCCGCGACGCCCGCGCTGGTGTCGTTCTCGGTGATGCCGATCGGCCCCGAGGTCACCATCTTCGGCGAGCGCACCGCGCTGCAGCTGGTGGACCTGCCGGTCGGCCTGCTGGTCGTGCTGGCCTGCGCCTCGGTCGGCGTCTACGGCATCGTGCTGGCCGGGTGGGCGTCCGGCTCCCCGTACCCGCTGCTGGGGTCGCTGCGGTCGGCGGCGCAGGTGATCTCCTACGAGATCGCGATGGGCCTGTCGTTCGTCGCGGTCATCATGTACGCGGGCACGCTGTCGACCTCCGGCATCGTCGAGGCGCAGGAGCACGGCTGGTTCTTCGCCCTGCTGCCGGTGAGCTTCCTGGTCTACCTGGTGTCGATGGTCGGTGAGACCAACCGCGCCCCGTTCGACCTCCCGGAAGCCGAGTCCGAGCTGGTCGGCGGCTTCCACACCGAGTACTCCTCGCTGAAGTTCGCGCTGTTCTTCCTCGCCGAGTACATCAACATGGTCACCGTCTCGGCGCTGGCGACGACGCTGTTCTTCGGCGGCTACCGCGCGCCGTGGCCGCTGTCGCTGATCGGCGACGGGGTGCTCAACACCGGCTGGTGGCCGGTGCTGTGGTTCCTCGGCAAGACGATCGGGGTCCTGTTCTTCTTCATCTGGCTGCGCGGCACGCTGCCGCGCCTGCGCTACGACCAGTTCATGGACCTCGGCTGGAAGCTGCTGGTCCCGGTCAGCCTGGTGTGGATCGTGGCGGTGACCGTGATCCGCGCGCTGCGCAACTCCGAAGCGGTCAGCACCCAGCAGTTCATGATCGGCGGCGCGATCGTGGTGGTGATCCTGGTCGCGGCCACGTTCCTCATCCCGGACCGCAAGCCGGCCAAGGACCCGGACGAGGTGCCGATGGCCGGCAGCGGGTTCCCGGTGCCGCCGCTCGACCTGGAAGTCCCCAAGACCCCGCCGCGGCGCACCCCGGTGCGCAGCGGCACCGGTTCCGGCGAACTCGCGGGTCCGGAAGGCGAGGAGGCGCCACATGGGAATGTTTGATCCGATCAAGGGCTTCGGCGTCACCTTCTCGACGATGTTCAAGAAGGTCGTCACCGAGGAGTACCCCGAGGTCAAGAAGGTCGCCGCGCCCCGGTTCCACGGCCGCCACCAGCTCAACCGGCACCCGGACGGGCTGGAGAAGTGCGTGGGCTGCGAGCTGTGCGCGTGGGCGTGCCCGGCCGACGCGATCTTCGTGGAGGGCGGGGACAACACCGACGAGGCCCGCTACTCGCCGGGTGAGCGCTACGGCATGGACTACCAGATCAACTACCTGCGCTGCATCGGCTGCGGGTTGTGCATCGAGGCGTGCCCGACGCGCGCGCTGACGATGACCAACGAGTACGAGACCGCGGACGACAACCGCCAGGACCTGATCTACACCAAGGAGGACATGTTGGCGCCGCTGCTGCCCGGCATGGAGCAGCCGCCGCACCCGATGCGCCTCGGCGAGGACGAGCAGGACTACTACGTCAACGGTCCCGCGCTCGCCAAGCAGCGAGGGGTTCCGACCGGGACGACGGTGGAATCCGGTCCGGAGGTGGATGCGCGATGAGCACCGAAATCGTGCTGGCGCAGGGCGGTGACGTGGTCGGCACCGGGGAAGCGGTGCTGTTCTGGGTCCTCGGCCCGCTGTCGCTGCTGGGCGCGCTCGGCATGGTCTTCGCCCGCAACGCGGTGCACTCCGCGCTGTGGCTGGTGCTGACGATGCTGAGCCTGGGCGTGCTCTACATGGGTCAGAGCGCGCCGTTCCTGGGCTTCACCCAGATCATCGTCTACACCGGCGCGATCATGATGCTGTTCCTGTTCGTGCTGATGATGGTCGGCCGCGACTCCTCGGACTCGGTGGTGGAAGTCCTGCGCGGACAACGCCTCTGGGCCGGTCTCGGCGGAATCGGCCTGGCAGCGCTGCTGGTGTCGGGCCTGGCCCGGTCGCTGACCTCGGTGCAGGTGGCGCCGCCGCTGGACCCCTGGCAGCCCGCCGGTGGTGGCGCGGGCGGTCTCGGCCGGCTGATCTTCACCGACTACCTGTTCCCGTTCGAGCTGACCTCCGCGCTGCTGATCACCGCGGCCGTCGGCGCGATGGTGCTGGCCTACGGCGGCAAGGGCCGCGGCCCGCGCCTGAGCCAGCGGGAGCGCGCCAACGCCCGCTTCCGCAGCGACCGCTCGTCGCCGCTGCCCGGCCCCGGCGTGTACGCCACGGCCAACTCGGTCGCGGTGCCCGCGCTGCTGCCGGACGGTTCGGTCGCGCCCGA
Source organism: Saccharopolyspora mangrovi (assembly GCF_035320975.1). Classification (NCBI taxonomy): domain Bacteria; kingdom Bacillati; phylum Actinomycetota; class Actinomycetes; order Pseudonocardiales; family Pseudonocardiaceae; genus Saccharopolyspora; species Saccharopolyspora mangrovi. Next base: position 26,035 of record NZ_JAWLNX010000009.1, read on the forward strand.
GTCGCTGTCGGAGCTGCTGGAGAACCTGCCCGCGGAGCAGCTCGACGAGGAGCGCCGCGCGGTCGCCGGGAACGAACCAGGACCCGACGCGCACGCCTTGACCAGCGAGCCGGAGTTGCCCGAGCAGACCAGCTCCGGCAAGTCCGGTGAGCCGGTCGTCGAAACCGGGCCCGAGATCCCGGCGCCCGGCGGGGCGAACGGCAACGGGCACGCCACCGCGCGCTCGGAGCACGCCACCGAGGAGGTTCACCAGTGACCCCCACGTACTACCTGCTGCTGTCCGCGCTGCTGTTCTCGATCGGCGCGGTCGGAGTCCTGGTGCGGCGCAACGCCATCGTGGTGTTCATGTGCGTCGAGCTGATGCTCAACGCGGTCAACCTGACGCTGGTCACCTTCGCCCGCATCGAAGGAACGGTGCACGGGCAGGTCATGGCGTTCTTCGTGATGGTCGTCGCGGCCGCCGAGGTGGTCGTCGGCCTGGCCATCATCATGTCGATCTTCCGGACGCGTCGCTCGGCCTCGGTCGATGACGCCAACCTGCTCAAGTACTGAGAGGGCGCGTGGTGACGGCAAAGATGCTTGAAACCGCAGCGGGGGTCGCCGACGCGACCGGTCCCGCGCAGTCCTACGCCTGGCTGCTGGTCGCGTTCCCGCTGGTGGGTGCCGCGATCCTGCTGATCGCGGGACGACGGGCCAACGGCTGGGGGCACCTGCTGGGTTCGGCCACGGTGATCGCCTCGTTCGTCTACGGGCTCTGGCTGTTCACCTCCGTCGCCGGCAGTCCTGAGAGCGAGCAGGTCCGCGAACTGCACCTGTTCTCCTGGATCCCGGTCAACGCGCTGCAGGTCGACTTCGGGCTCCGGCTGGACCCGCTGGCGATGGTGTTCGTGCTGCTGATCACGGGTGTCGGTTCGCTGATCCACCTGTACTCGATCGGCTACATGAGCCACGACCAGCAGGGCCGCACCGGTTCGGCCAACACCGAGCGCCGCCGGTTCTTCGGCTACCTGAACCTGTTCGTCGCCGCGATGCTGATCCTGGTGCTGGGCAACAGCTTCGTGACCCTCTACCTCGGCTGGGAGGGCGTCGGCCTGGCGTCCTACCTGCTGATCGGCTTCTGGCAGGGCCGTCCTTCGGCCGCGGCGGCGGCGACCAAGGCGTTCGTGATGAACCGGGTCGGCGACGTCGGCCTGGCGCTGGCGATCTTCCTGCTGTTCGCCAACCTCGGCACCACCCAGTACGCGGAGGTCTTCGCCCGCGCCGGTGAGCTCTCGCCGGGCGTCCTGCTGGCGATCACGCTCCTGCTGCTGCTCGGCGCCTGCGGCAAGTCCGGCCAGGTCCCGCTGCAAGCCTGGTTGCCGGACGCGATGGAGGGCCCGACCCCGGTCTCGGCGCTGATCCACGCCGCGACGATGGTCACCGCGGGCGTCTACCTGGTGGCCCGCTCCAACCCGCTGTTCTCGCTCTCGCCGGGCGGGCAGCTGGCCGTCACCATCGTCGGCGCGGTGACGCTGCTGGTCGGGTGCGTCATCGGCTGCGCCTACGACGACATCAAGAAGGTCCTCGCGTACTCCACGGTCAGCCAGATCGGCTACATGATGCTGGCCGTCGGGCTCGGCCCGGCCGGGTACGCGCTGGGCATCATGCACCTGCTGACCCACGGCTTCTTCAAGGCCGGGCTGTTCCTCGGCGCCGGTTCGGTCATGCACGGCATGAACGACGAGGTCGACATGCGCAAGTTCGGCGGCCTCGCCCGGTACATGCCGATCACCTTCGGCACCTTCGGGCTCGGCTACCTGGCGCTGATCGGGTTCCCGTTCCTGTCCGGCTTCTACTCCAAGGACGCCATCATCGAGGCGGCGTTCGGCCAGGAGGGCTGGCGCGGCTGGGTCTTCGGCGGCGCCGCGATGCTGGGCGCGGGCATCACCGCGTTCTACATGACCCGCCTGGTGCTGATGACGTTCTTCGGCGAGAAGCGCTGGAAGGACCTCAAGGCGAGCAACGGCCAGGACTTCCACCCGCACGAGTCGCCGGCGATCATGACCGCGCCGATGATCGTGCTGGCGGTCGGTTCGGTCGCGGCAGGCATGTTCCTGGCGGGCGGCGACCGGCTGGTGACGTTCCTGTCGCCGTCGCTGGGCGAGCTGCAGGAAGCCCACCACACCGCCATCCCGCACTCGCTGATCCCCGTTCTGACGGTGGGTCTTTCGGCGCTGGGCGCGCTGGTCGCGTGGCTGGTGGTGGGGCGCAAGCCCGTTCCGGTCGAGCGCCCGGCGAAGGTCTCGCCGGTGGTGCGCGCGGCCCGCGCCGACCTCGGCGGCAACAAGCTCAACGACCTGCTGGCGGTGCGCCCCACCTTCGGCCTGACCAAGGGGCTGCTCGTGGTCGACCGCCAGGGCGTCGACGGCACGGTCTCCGGCATCGCCTCGCTGCTGACGTTCAGCTCCGGCCGGATGCGCCGCTGGCAGACCGGGTTCGTCCGGTCCTACGCCCTGTCCATGCTCTTCGGCGGCATCGTCGTGATCGCCGCCCTGATGGCAGTGGGGATCCCGACATGACGACCTTGTGTGGATCTGTTCAGCCCAGTGAGCTCCGGGAGGAGATCCGATGACCCTGCTGCTCGCCCTGGTGCTGCTGCCGATCGTCGGCTCGGTGGTGGTGGCGTTGCTGCGCGGCAACACCGGCGCGGCGAAGTGGACCGCGCTCGGGTTCTCCCTCGCCGAGCTCGTGATCGCCGCGGCCGCCTGGTCCGCCTACGACCCGGCCGGCCCCCGGTTGCAGCTGACCAGCTCGATCCCGTGGATCCCGTCGTTCGACATCAACGTCTCGTTCGGCGTGGACGGCATCGCGCTGGTGATGATCGCGGTCATCGCCGTGCTGACGCCGCTGGTGCTGGCCTACAGCTGGGGTGAACGGCTGCCGGAGGGCCGCACGCACGGCGGGTTCTTCTCGCTGCTGCTGCTCGAGCAGGCGCTGACCGTCGCGGTTTTCGCCGCCACCGACGTGTTCCTGTTCTACGTGCTCTTCGAGATCATGCTGATCCCGATGTACTTCCTCATCGGCGGCTACGGCGGTGAGAAGCGCACCTACGCCGCGGTGAAGTTCTTCCTGTACTCGTTCCTCGGCGGCCTGATCATGCTGGCGTCGGCGATCGGCGCCTACAGCTACAGCGCGGAGGTCACCGGCGAGGGCACCTTCGACTGGGCCAAGCTCGTCCCGATCCTGTCCGACGCGCCGGTGAACGTGCAGATCTGGCTGTTCCTGGGCTTCTTCGTCGCGTTCGCGATCAAGGCCCCGCTGATCCCGTTCCACACCTGGCTGCCGGACGCCGCGCAGCAGGCGCCGATCGGCGTCGCGGTGATCGTGGTCGGCGTGCTGGACAAGGTCGGCACCTTCGGCTTCCTGCGCTACAGCCTGCCGCTGACCCCGCAGGCCTCGCAGCAGCTGGCGCCGCTGGTGCTGGTGCTGGCGGTGGTCGGGGTGCTCTACGGCTCGCTGCAGGCTTTCGGGCAGAGCGACCTCAAGCGCTTCATCGCCTACGTCTCCATCGCGCACTTCGGGTTCATCGCGCTGGGCATCTTCGCGTTCACCTCGCAGGCGCACGTCGGCGCGGTGTCGTACATGATCAACCACAGCATCGCCACGGGCATGCTGATCCTGGTCATCGGCATGGTCATCGTGCGCGGCGGTTCGACCCGGATCGCCGACTACGGCGGCATGGCGAAGGTGACCCCGCTGCTGGCGGGCACGCTGCTGATCGCCGGGCTGAGCACGCTGTCGCTGCCCGGGACCAACTCGTTCGTCAGCGAATTCCTCGTGCTGGTGGGCTCTTTCCCGACCCGCCCGGTGTTCACGGTGCTGGCCACGATCGGCATGGTGCTGGCCGCGGTCTACGTGCTGTGGCTGTACCAGCGCACGATGCAGGGCCCGGTGCGCGGCGACGCGCTGCTGGGCACCGCGACCGGTCCGGGGGCGGTGACCGACCCGAACCGCGAAGGCGCGCACCGGTTGCGGCTCGCCGACCTGGGCGCCCGGGAGATCGCCGTGCTGGCCCCGCTGATCGTGCTGATCATCGGGCTCGGCGTGTACCCGAAGCCGGTGCTGGACGTGATCAACCCGTCGGTCGCGGCAACCATCAGCGAGGTCGGCGTCACCGACCCCGTGACCTCGCAGGGAGGTAACTGACAGTGGTCAAGGGATTCCCGAGCCAGCTGGGTTCCGTCGAGATTCCGCCGATCGACTACGCGGCGATCGCTCCGGTGCTGGTGATCCTCGGTGCCGCCTGCGTGGCGATCCTGGTCGAGGCGTTCCTGCCCCGGCACCAGCGCTGGTCGGTGCAGGTCGGGCTGAGCCTCGCCTCGATCGTCATCGCCGGCATCGCGCTGGCGGTGTTCGCGCGGTCGGCCGGGACCGGTGTGACCACGCTGTCCGACGCGCTGGCCGTCGACCCGCCGACGCTGTTCCTGTGGGGCACGCTGCTGGCGCTCGGCCTGGGTTCGGTGCTGCTGATCGCCGACCGCTCGGTGGAGCCGGGCGGTGCGTTCGTCGCCGAGGCGAACCCGGCCGAAGGCCCCGGGACGATGAGCCGTGCGGCCGCGTCGACGACCGGGATGCGCACCGAGGTCTTCCCGCTGGCCCTGTTCTCCCTCGGCGGGATGATGGTGTTCTGCGCGGCCAACGACCTGCTGACGATGTTCATCGCGCTGGAAGTGCTGAGCCTGCCGCTGTACCTGATGTGCGGGCTGGCCAAGCGCCGCCGGCTGCTGTCGCAGGAGTCGGCCGTGAAGTACTTCCTGCTCGGCGCGTTCGCCTCCGCGTTCTTCCTCTACGGCCTCGCGCTGCTCTACGGCTACGCGGGTTCGGTGAAGCTGCAGGCCATCGCCGACGCCACCGCCGGTTCGGAGCGCTCGGACACGCTGCTGTTCGCCGGACTCGGGCTGCTGCTGGTCGGCCTGCTGTTCAAGGCCTCCGTCGGCCCGTTCCACACCTGGACCCCGGACGTCTACCAGGGCGCGCCGACCGCGGTCACCGGCTTCATGGCCGCCTGCACCAAGGTCGCCGCGTTCGGCGCGATCCTGCGCGTGCTGCAGGTCGCCTTCGAGGCGTCGAGCTGGGAGTGGCGCGGCGTGGTGTGGACGATCGCCGTGGTGTCGATGGTCATCGGTGTGGTGCTGGGCCTGACCCAGCGCGACATCAAGCGGATGATCGCCTACTCGTCGGTGGCGCACGCCGGTTTCATGCTGCTGGGCGCGCTCGCGCTGTCCGACCGCGGTCTGGCGGCCACGCTGTTCTACCTGCTGGCCTACGGGTTCACCACGATCGCCGTGTTCGGTGTGATCAGCCTCGTACGCCGTTCCGACGGTGAGGCAACTCACCTTTCGGACTGGGCGGGTCTGGCGAAGCGCTCGCCCCTGGTCGCCTGGGTGTTCACGTTCCTGCTGCTCGCCCTCGCCGGCATCCCGATGACCAGCGGTTTCGTCGGGAAGTTCGTGGTCTTCGAGGCCGCGCTGACCGACGGCATGGCACCGCTGGTCGTGGTGGCCCTGGTGGCCAGTGCAGTTGCGGCCTTCTTCTACCTTCGTGTCATCGTGCTGATGCACTTCCAAGAACCGGCTGCGGACGGCCCCACCGTCAGCGTGCCGGGGGCGTTCACGACGGCGGCGATCACGCTGGGCGTGGTCGTGACGCTGTTGCTGGGCGTGCTGCCGACGTTGGCTCTGGACTGGGCGAACGTCGGGGGCTTCGTGTCGTAGAGTTCGCCCGTAGGGCGATTGTGGGGGAGCGAAGGCGACGGTGACGTGAGCAGGCCAGCGGATGACCCGATCAGTGAACTGAACGCAGCCGGGTTGGGTGGTTTCCAGATCACCGACGCCGAGCTGGCCAGCTCGGTCAAGCAGGGCATGGCTCGCGTCGAGCAGTTGCTGCACGACGAGGTGCGCAGCGACCTCGACTTCGCCACACGCACCTCGCTGCACCTGGTGGACGCGGGTGGCAAGCGGTTCCGGCCGCTGTTCGTGCTGCTCGCCGCGCAGTTCGGCGACCCCACGACGGACGAGGTGGTCAAGTCCGGTGCCGTGGTGGAGATGATCCACCTCGCGACGCTCTACCACGACGACGTGATGGACGAGGCCACCATGCGGCGGGGCGCGACCAGCGCCAACGCCCGCTGGGACAACTCGGTCGCGATCCTCACCGGCGACTTCCTGTTCGCCAAGGCCTCCCAGCTGATCGCCGACCTCGGCGCCGAAGCGGTCCGCCGGATGGCGGCGACCTTCGAGGCGCTGGTCACCGGCCAGATGCGGGAGACCGAGGGCGTCCGGGAAGGCGACGACGCCGTCGAGTTCTACCTCAAGGTGATCTACGAGAAGACCGGTTCGCTGATCGCGACCGCCGGCCGGTTCGGCGCCTGGTTCTCCGGGGCCGACGAGGCGACGATCGAGTCGCTGGAGCGCATCGGCAAGCTCATCGGCACCGGGTTCCAGATCTCCGACGACATCATCGACATCGCTTCGCCGTCGAACGAGTCCGGCAAGACTCCGGGCACCGACCTGCGCGAGGGCGTCAAGACGCTGCCGATGCTCTACGCGCTTGCCGACGAGAACTGCCCGGAGCGGCTGCGGGACCTGCTGGGTCGTCCGCTGTCCTCCGACGCCGAGGTGGCGGAGGCGCTGGAGCTGCTGCGCGGTTCCCGAGGCCTGGAGCGGACTCGGGGGACGTTGCAGGAGTTCGCCGACGACGCGCGCAAGGAGCTCGCGTCGCTGCCCGACGTGCCGGCCCGGGAGGCGCTGTCCTCGCTGGTCGACTACGTGGTCGCCCGCACCTGGTGACGTGCTGCGCCGTCTGTCTTGAACTCGCCGTCCGAGTCACGAGCGGGTCAAAGAGGTACCGGGCGACGTCGCACGCGTGGTAGGAACCCGGGAGTGACCGGCGGAGCTGCTCGAGCCTCGGAGGAGGGACATCTCTCGTGATCACCTGGCTGTTCACCCAGGTGTGGCTGTGGAGCCTCGCCGCTTTCCTGCTGGGTGCGTTCGTGACCTGGGCCTTGTTCGTCCGGCCGCTGCGCCGCAGTCTCAAGGCGGAGCTGGCCCGGCCGCGCTACGCCGAACCCGTGCACGTCTACGACGAGCCGGTGTACGAGGAGTACGAGGACACCGCGTACGCCGACGAGCCGGTCGAGCACCAGCAGGCCCCGCTGGACCTGCTGGAACAGCCCCGGCAGTGGGAAGCCCCGGAGGAGCAGCAGCTCGACGAGTGGGACCGCAAGCCCCGCCCGTGGGTGGCGCCCGAGGCGGTCCGCAGCGCTCCTGCCGACACGCAGCGCCTCCCCGAGCCGGAACCGGAGCCGGTCCCGGAACCCGAGCCTGCCGGGGACAACACGTGGTTCCGCAACCCCGAGATCGAGGAGACCCGGGCCGAGCCGCGCCCGTCGCAGTTCCCGCGGGGAGCCGACGAGGAGGACTCCGGTCAGCTCTCGGGACAGCTCCGCTCCCTGTTCGAGCCGGAGTCGGCCGACACCCAGGAGCCCTACACGCCGCCGGTCGGCGCCGACGCCACCCAGGTCATCCCCGCGGTTCCGCCGGAGCAGGACAACCCGGCGGACATCAAGCTCGTGGACAACCCGGACGAGTCGGCTCCGCTGCCTCGCCGGACGCCGGGCGCCGGCCCCCACCCTGGGCGCGACACCAAGTGGGAACCCCCCTCGGAACAGCCCCCCGAGGCTCCGCAGGCCGCTCCCGCTCCTGCCAAGCCCTCGCCCACCGGCTCGTCCGGCCCGATGATCAAGGGCCACTCGGCTTCCCGCCAGTACCACACCCCGGACTCGCCGCAGTACGACCAGATCACCGCGGACGTCTGGTTCCGGACGCCCGCCGACGCCGAGATCGCCGGTTTCGAGTCCTGGCGCTCCACCAGCCGCGGCTCCTGACGCCCCGAGGTCAGTCGGCCTGGGGCTGGCGCTCCAGGAGGCGGGAGAGGACGACGGTGGAGACCGTGCGGGAGACGAAGTCGACCTCCCGGAGCCGTTCCATCGCTTCCTCGAGGTGGTGGATGTCGGCCGCCCGCAGGTGCACGATCGCGTCCGCCTGCCCGGAGACGGTGTAGGCGGCGACGATCTCCGGCAGCGGCTCCAGCCCGGTCCGGATCCGGTGCGCCGGGACGTTGCCGTGGCAGTGGACCTCCACGAAGGCCTCGGTTCCCCAGCCGAGCGCCTCCGGGTCGACCACGGCGGTGAAGCCCTGCAGAACGCCCTGGTCGAGCAGCTTGTCCACCCGCCGCTTCACCGCGGGCGCGGACAATCCCACGACCGATCCGATCTCCGCGTAGCTCGCTCGCGCGTCCGCGACCAGGTGCGAAATGATTCGTTGGTCCAAGGCGTCCATACGCAACATTCTGCCGCAAGGGGCGAACGGAGCAGCGTTGATGGTGGGTATCCATAGCGCTTAGATTTCGATTCATGACGGCAACAGCGGCGCGACCCGCCGAAACGCTCGCGGCCGAGCAGGCCACCACCCGCCACTTCCTGATGTGCCCGCCCACGTACTTCACCGTCGAGTACGTGATCAACCCGTGGATGAACCCGGACGAGCCGGTCGACGCGGCGCTGGCGATGGAGCAGTGGGAGGAGCTGAAGAACACCTACCTCCGGCTCGGCCACGCCGTGGACACCATCGAGCCGCAGCCCGGCCTGCCCGACATGGTCTTCGCCGCCAACTCCGGGACGGTGATCGAGGGCCGCGTGCTGGGGTCGAAGTTCCGCGCGCCCGAGCGCGCGGCCGAGGCCGAGCACTTCCGCCGCTGGTTCGTCGAGCACGGCCACCGCGACCTGGTGATGCCGACCCGGATCAACGAGGCGGAGGGCGATTTCGCCTGGACCGGCGAGGTCCTGCTGGCCGGGACCGGTTTCCGCACCGACCCCGCCGCGCACGCCGAGGCGCAGGAGGCGCTCGGGGTTCCGGTGGTCTCGCTGAACCTGGTCGACGAGCGCTACTACCACCTGGACACGGCCCTGTTCGTGCTGGACAAGGGGCCGAACGCGCAGATCGCCTACTACCCGGAAGCCTTCTCGGCGGGCTCCCGGCGGGTGCTGGCGCGGATGTTCCCGGACGCGGTGATCGCCGACGAGGCCGACGCCGCGTGCCTGGGTCTCAACGGCGTCTCCGACGGCCACCACGTGGTGCTGCCGACCGAGGCGACGGGCCTGGCCAAGCAGCTGGAGGACCGCGGCTACGAGGTGATCCGGCTGGACGTCTCGGAGCTGCGCAAGTCCGGCGGCGGTCCCAAGTGCTGCACGATGGAGCTGCACTCCTGACCTAGAGGAACGGCTGCGCAACGACGTTGCGCAGCCGTTCCGCACCTCGTCACTCCATGACGGCCTGGACGCCGAGCTCGATGCTGATCGTCGGGCCGACCACCGCGATGCCCTTGGCCAGTGTCGCCTGCCAGTTCACCGAGTAGTCCTCGCGGCGCAGGATCGCCTTGGAGTCGCAGGCGACCCGCAGGTCGCCGTCGAAGCCCGGGCCTTGGAACCTGCGCTGCCCCAGGTAGACGGTCTCCAGGTCGACGGGGCTGGTGGTGCCGCGCAGGGTGAGCCGGCCGCTGACGTTCCAGCGGTCCGCGCGCACGTGGGTCAGCCGCTCGCTGCGGAAGTAGACCTTCGGGTGCGAGTCGACGTCGAGGAAGTCCGCGGACCGCAGGTGGTCGTCGCGCATCTTCACGCCGGTGTCGATGGAGGCGGCCTCCATCACGCATTCGATCTGGGAGTCCTCGAACCGGGGCGCGACCTCGATCACGCCGTCGAACTCCTTGAACATCCCGTGGATCTTGGACATCCCGATGTGCTGGGCCACGAACCGGATCTCGGTGTGGTACGGGTCGAACCGGTACCGGCCGGGCTGCGGCAGCTCCAGCGAGTCGTCGGCCTGCATGCCGATGCTGCCGAGCGGGGAGTGCTGGTTGACCTGCACCTGAACTCGGGTGCTGAACCGGCGGTAGCCGCCGGAGCTGATCGACAACCGATGCGTGCCGGGGGCGACGGAGAGCGCGAAACCGCCGTAGGAATCGGTCTTCGACTCTCCGATAACCTGGTTCAGCCGGTCGACGAGGGTGACGCTCGCGCCGGGGAGGAGCGCGCCGCGCTCGTCGTGCACCTGACCGCTCACCAGACCGCTGTCCAGCGGCGTGGGGTGCAGGGAAATACCGCCGCGGGGGGAGCGCGCCGGGGTGCCGGGGCTGGCCGACAGCAGTCGGCGCAGCTTGGCGAAAACCATTGGGGATCCCTTCTGCTCATCCTCCGGGAGGGGGAACCGGAGGATGACTTTCAGATTCATCTGCTAGACCTTTCAGCCTAGATCGAAGCCCAATTTCATCCGATCGGTGGGTGGAGTTGCATTCGGCACATCCGTTCAGCGGAACCAGCCGTCGGGCCCGAGCGTTTTCCAGTTGAATCACGGGCGGAGGCAGAGGTGCGCAGTCATTTCAACGGTCTGAAAACCGCAGTGCTGCTCGGCGGCATGAGCGCGCTGGTGCTGATGGTCGGTGCGATCTTCGGACGGGCCGGACTGGTCATCGCGCTGGTGGTGGCGCTGGGCATGAACGGGTTCGCCTACTTCAACTCGGCGAAGATGGCGTTGCGCTCGATGCGCGCCCGGCCGGTGTCGGAGGCCGAGCAGCCGGCGATGTACCGGATCGTGCGGGAGCTGGCGACGTCGGCGCGGCAGCCGATGCCCGCCCTGTACGTCAGCCCGACCCGCGCCCCGAACGCGTTCGCCACCGGCCGCAACCCGCGCAACGCGGCGGTGTGCTGCACGACGGGGATCCTGGAGCTCCTCGACGAGCGCGAGCTGCGCGCGGTGCTCGGGCACGAGCTCTCGCACGTCTACAACCGCGACATCCTGATCTCCAGCGTCGCCGGTGCGCTGGCCAGCGTGGTGACGTTCCTGGCGAACTTCGGGATGTTCTTCGGCATGTTCGGCGGCAACGACGAGGACCGCCCGAACCCGTTCGCGATGCTGCTGGTCGCGCTGGTCGGCCCGATCGCGGCGGCGGTGGTGCAGATGGCGGTGAGCCGGTCCCGCGAGTACCAGGCCGACGCCTCGGGCGCTCAGCTCACCGGCGATCCGCTGGCCCTGGCTTCGGCGCTGCGCAAGCTGGAGAGGGGCACCAGGGCGGCTCCGCTAGCCCCGGAGCCGCAGCTGGTGTCGCAGTCGCACCTGATGATCGCCAACCCGTTCCGCCCGGGCGAGCGCCTGACCAAGCTGTTCTCCACGCACCCGCCGATGGCCGACCGGATCTCCCGCCTGGAGGGGATGGCCGGGCGGCAGCTGCCGCCGATCCACTAGGCACCCGCTTTGCGGGCGACCTCCATGACGTACTCGCCGTAGCCGGACTTGGCCTGCTTCGCGCCCAGCTCGTAGCAGGCCTCGGCGGAGATGAAGCCCATCTTCAGCGCGACCTCCTCCAGGCACGCGATCCGCACCCCGGTGCGGTGCTCGAGCACCTGCACGAACTGCCCGGCCTCCAGCAGCGAGTCGTGGGTGCCGGTGTCCAGCCAGGCGAAACCGCGGCCGAGCTCGGTCAGGTGCGCGCGGCCCTCGCGCAGGTAGGCGAGGTTGACGTCGGTGATCTCCAGCTCGCCGCGCGCCGACGGCGTGAGCCCCTTGGCGATGTCGACGACGGCGTTGTCGTAGAAGTACAGCCCGGTGATGGCCATGTTCGACTTGGGCTCGGCGGGCTTCTCCACGATCGACAGCAGCTTGCCGTCGCCGTCGACCTCCCCGACCCCGTACCGCTGCGGGTCCCGCACGGGATACCCGAACAGGGTGCATCCGCGCAGGTCACGAGCGCAGTCGCGGAGGATCCCGGAGAAGCCCTGGCCGTAGAAGATGTTGTCGCCGAGCACCAGCGCCACCGGCTGGTCGGCGACGAAGTCGGCCCCGATCACGAACGCCTCGGCCAGCCCGTTGGGCTGCGGCTGCTCGGCGTAGGAGATGTCCAGCCCGAACTGCGACCCGTCGCCCAGCAAGCGCCGGAACAGCGGGAGGTCCGACGGGGTGGAGATGAGCAGGACGTCGCGGATCCCGGCCAGCATCAGCACCGAGATCGGGTAGTAGATCATCGGCTTGTCGTAGACCGGGAGAAGCTGCTTCGACACGGCCTGGGTGAGCGGGTGCAACCGCGTCCCGCTGCCGCCGGCCAGCACGATCCCCTTCACGAAGCCCCTTCCCGAGCAGCTTCCCGCCCTGCGCGCAGCGACGAGCGCTGCGCGCGGAGGGGGACGCTGATCACCGGTAGTTCTCGAACTGCAGGGCCACGTCGAAGTCCGAGGACTTCAGCAGCGAGATGACGGCCTGCAGGTCGTCCTTCTTCTTGCCGGACACGCGCAGCGCGTCACCTTGGATCTGCGCCTGCACGCCCTTGGGCCCCTCGTCGCGGACCTTCTTGGAGATCTTCTTCGCGATGTCCTGCGAGATACCCTGCACGATCTTGCCGGTGACCTTGTAGATCTGGCCGGAACTCGCCGGTTCGCCCATGTCCAGGGCCTTCAGCGAGATGTTCCGCTTGATCAGCTTCTCCTTGAAGACGTCGATCGCGGCCTTGCAGCGCTCCTCGGTCTCCGACTCCAGGACGACGGCGTCCTCGCCGGACCAGGAGATCTTGGTCCCGGTGCCCCGGAAGTCGAACCGGTTGGCCAGCTCCTTGGCCGCCTGGTTCAGCGCGTTGTCCACCTCCTGGTGATCCACCTTGCTGACCACGTCGAAGGACGGGTTTGCCACCTTGACTACCTCCCAGTTGAGCCGCTGTTCAGGTCTGCCTGAACACGCTACCGGGGTCCGAGGAGATCCCACTTGTTACCCGCGATGTCGCGGAAGACGACGACCCGCCCGTAGGGCTCGGTCCGAGGCTCGCCGAGGAACTCCACCCCGGCCTCGACCATCCGCCGGTGGGTCGCCTCGAAGTCATCCACCTGCAGGAAGAACCCCACCCGACTCCCGGTCTGGTTCCCCACGGCCGCGACCTGAGCGTCCCCGTCGGCCTTCGCCAGCAGCAACCCGGTCCCGGCGCCCGGAGGCCGCACCACGACCCACCGCTTCTCCCGCCCGTCGTTGGTCAACGAAGGCGAGTCCTCCACCAACTCGAACCCCAGAACACCCACGAAGAACTCAACAGCCCGGTCGTAATCCGCCACGACGAGCGAAACCAGAGAGATCTGCATCCACCCATCCTCACCCCACTCCCCGACGAGAAGACTCCGACGAGCAGTCCTCCGGCGACAACGATGATTCTCTCCGTCGCAGTCGGTCCAAACTGATGTGCCTGATCGACCAATGAGTGAGGCCACCAGGAGGAGTGACGGATGGGACTATCACCGACCTCATCGCCGGGGTCCCAGTATCCGATCTTGACGCCGGCATTGAGTGGTACACGCGGTTCTTCGGACGAGCACCGGACATGCGCGTCGGCGATGAGGTTCTCTGGGACGTCGCCGAGCATGCCACGCTCTTCATCGAGCCGAACGCTCCGCAGGCGGGCGCGGGTCGTATCACCTTCGCCGTCGCCGGGCTCGACGCGCTCCTCGAGCGCCTCACCAGACAGGGCATCGAGCACAACCCGATCGAGACCTACTTGAACGGCGTGCGCCACGTGAAGATTTCCGATCCGGATGGAAACGCGATCGCCTTCGCTGAGCCCCCCGACGCGGCGAGCGCGTCACCGCGGCAGGTCCGAGGCTGAACCCCGGTGGTGGGGCGACCGCAGCCCGGTCTCCATTGCGCCACCAGCGCGGTCTACGACCGGGCCGTCGCGCGCCACTGGCGGTCAGGGCGCAGTCCGCGGCCAGCTCGACCGCGTGCTGACTGGCATCGCGGGAGGCGCCGACCTGCAGCACCAGGCTCGGCAACGAGAGCATTACGCATGTGTAATCACCTCAAGACCAGTCTCCGCAGATGCCGTCCGGGGCGTGAAGGGGCGAAGGGCCTCCGGAGGGCCAGCCAGCCGTGGGAACACGCGGTCCGTCAGCGAGTGGAACAGGCACTAGGCCCGGCCTGATCTTTGGGCGTGTATTCGGCGTGGATCGTCCTATACGGCCGGACCGCACCGGACACAGCCGGACCGCAAAGCAAAGACCCCGTGACCGCTTTCGCTGGTCACGGGGTCTTCTTCCTGCTCGTGCCGGGTGGAGGGTTCGAACCTCCGAAGGCAATGCCGGCTGATTTACAGGCTCTCGGCCAGTTGCCTCCTGACCAGGCTTTTTGTCGCCGTCTTCCGTCGTTTGGACGCGCATTTGCCGTGCATGGTCACGTGCCGACTCCTATGACGCGTCCATTCCGCTCGCCCGATCACAGCGTCTCCCCTGCTCAGGCGATTCGCACCGGACGCTCATGGAGGAGTTGGGCACGCCGGCCGTGCTGGCCGACGAACGGATCGGTCACACGGACACATCGGTCCAGCGGCGCTAGACGCACGTGACCGCCGAGATGCGGGCGAGGCTGGACGAGGGGCTGATCCGTTGTTGGGAAGCAAGCCCTGGACACCCGACTTGCGGTCTCTCAGTACTCGTCGGTGTCTATCCTGGACGAGCTTCTGCAGGCTCGGCTAGGGGTCTGAGGAACATCGGAACGAAGAACAGCGCTAAAGCCTCGTCGGGCCCCTGGTCGCCGTTCGGCTCTGCTGCTTCGCAGGTTTTGGCACAGATGACGCTCTACTATCCGCACCACCGTTGATCGCGTCCTGTGCGGGACGCCCTCGCGGCGACGTGTGAAGCGGCCCTGCCTCGACGCTCCCCGCAGCAACCTCCTGCGTTCGCCCAGTCACAGCGCAGCTGCGTCGAACAGCGCTTTCGGCCCGTCACCGGTGGTCTACGGCGCGGGCACCGATCCACTCGCTCAGCTCAGTCATGTGGGAAAGGGTCAGTACATCTTCGAACAGGAAACCGAGGCGAATTGGCCCTGAGCGCTCTGCTCGTCCACCACCTCGCCGTTACGGATGATGCGGCAGCCGACCGAGCCGGAATCGCCCTGGCCGCCTTCCATGTATGACTCAACGGACGGGGACCGGCTCACCGAAACGGAGACGTAGCCCTCCTTGAGATCCACCCGGTGTGGCAACTCCACGGTGTTGGAGCTGTGCCCCTGGTCGAAGACCGAGACCATCGCTTGCCCGTCACCGAAGACCTCCGCGTAGGAGGGTCCGGCCTGAACGGGAGCAGGCGCCGGCCCTTCCTGGGGGACGGCGGGCGGTCCGGCCGGAGCCGCTGGCGGTGGTGTGTTGAAGGTCTTGTCCATGTGACTGGCGAAGCTCGCCCAGGCGATGATGGAGAACACCACGGCGGCCACACCCAGGAAGAACCCGACCTTGGTCACCCCCGGATTGGAGATCTCGCCCTTGTGGGCCTTGGCCCACCCGAGAGCCCCGAAAACAACGGCGATCAGGCCGAGGATGAATCCGATGAACCCGACGAACGGAATCCAGGACAAAACGATTCCAATGATGCCTGTGACCAGGGCAGTCACGCCGTACCCAGCGTGTCCCGGGACGTGAGGGACCTGCCCCGCAGGAGGAGTAGCGGAAGTCATGACCAATTCCAATTCTGTGTGCGTGCGTGCGCGAAGAATCGGAGGTTTGTTACATCCCGCTTCTGGGTTAATGGAGCACATGGCCCTAGCGGTAGTGCCAGGGTCCTAAGTCCGTCGTCGCCCAGCGTGTCGTGATCAGGGATTGCGCCGCGCCATGCCTGAGGGGGCGGGCCGGACTAAAAGTGCCCGACGAGCCACCCTGACCAGGCGAAACCAGGCGGAGGCTTTCGCCGCGCCCCCTACGGAAGAAGCGCGGAAACAGGTCCCCACACCAACTTTCTCCGCACTTCTTCCGCACCAACCCCGGAAGAAGCACCAGCACCAAGCGAGCTGGTGATCGCTCCGGAGTCGCCGTCGCCGGTGCCGTAGCCAATCGAGGTGTGCGGGACGGCGTTCGCGCCCAGCTCGGGCAGCGTCGGGTCCGAGGGCGTCGGTGATGGCACCGCGGATCGTCTCGACCATCGCGCGCCACTGGCGGTCCATGCCGCAGTCCACGGCCAGCTCGACCGCGTGCTGGCTGGCACCGCGCGAGGCGCCGACCTGCAGCGTCAGGCTCGGCAACGAGGGTTCTTGGTACGGCTCCCTTTTCGGATGAAAGATCAGCGTTGGTAGCTGTAGCTGTAGCTGCCGTACGGCGTGGTGCAGGTGGTGGTGTTGCCCTTCTGCACGCAGCTGGTGCCCGGAGCCTGGTAGCTGAAGGAGCCCTCGTCGCGCGGGGTCTTCGAACTGGGCTTCTGCGTCGTGGACTTGTTCTTCTTCTTGGAGATCACGGGCTGCTCGGAGATCACCTCGCCGTCGCGGGTGATTACCAACTCCTTGGAGTTGATGGTGTAGACGTGGCCGTCGTTCTCCTCGGTCTCGTATGTCCCGGCGGAGATGCGATGGGCAGGCAGGGTGATCGACCCGGCCCCGCTAGAGCCGCGGTAGTAGATCTGCCCGGAGACTTTGCACAGCTGCACGCGCGACTGCTTGGTCCGATACGTCGCAAAGCAGTTGCCCCTTTTCTCTTGAACCGCCGAGCTCTGTGACTGGGCAGGCTGAACCGAGGGGTCGGCAGCAGCGGCTGGAGCCCCGAGGCACAGGCATGAGCCCGCCAGGGCTAAGGCGACGAGAGCATTACGCATCGGTAATCACCTCGGGTCCAGTCTCGGCAGATGGCGTCGGGGGTGTGAAGGGTCGAAGGGCCTTGGGAGGGCCAGCCAGCCGGGCGCAGGCTTGCGCTGTGAGAACGCTGTGGAACGGTGTGATCAGTTTCGGGCTGGTGGCGATCCCGGTCGGGTTGGCGGCGGCGACGGAGTCACGTTCGATCAGCTTCCGGCAGGTGCACCGAACCGATGGGGCCCGGGTGCGCCATGAGCGGGTCTGCACCGCTGAGGACCGTCGGGTGCCGTGGGAGGAGATCGCCAAGGGCTACGAGCTGCCCGACGGCCGCATGGTCGTGTTGGCCGAGGACGAGCTGGCGGAGTTGCCGCTGCCCAGTGCGCACACCATCGAGGTGGCCGAGTTCGTCCCGGCCGGCGCGGTGGATCCGATCCTGTTCGACCGCTCGTACTTCCTGCAGCCACACCAGGTCGCGCTCAGCGCCTACAGCCTGCTGCGCGACGCCATGACCGACACCGGTCACGTGGGGTTGGGGCGGGTGGCGATCCGGACTCGGGAGCGGTTAGCACTGCTGCGGCCCTATGGGCCGGGGATCAGTCTGGTCACGTTGTTGTGGCCGGATGAGGTGCGGGAACCGGATTTCGAATGGCTCACCGACCAGGTTCCGCAGACCCGCGAGCAGGAGCAGCGGATGGCCGAACAGCTGGTGCTGTCGCTGTCGAGCACGACCTTCGACCCCGCGACCTACCGGGACCACTCACGCGAGGCTCTGCAGGCACTGATCGACGCCAAGCTCGCCAACCGCCAGATCGCCGTCCCGGAGCCCCGCTCGCAGGAAGCCGCGGATCTGGAAGAGGCGCTGCGAGTCAGCCTCGACCAGGCCCGCCAGGCGCGCAGCGCTGGGCAGCGTGAGACCGGGTGAACGCGGCAGGGGCGAGCGGACGACGAAGCGCCCCGCGTCGCCTTGGTCAGGTGGCGCGGGGCGCTGTCGTGTCCACCGTCGGCACTTCCCCTACCTCGGTGAACGGGTGTGCTGTCGAGGCACACATCGGCAATACTAGACCACATGTTCGAACGCGTCCAAGCGCATCCGGCCTCGCTGCCGGGTGACGATCGGGAGCGACGCCCACCGGTCCCGGTCCGCGTGGACCTCTCGGTCGTGTTCGCCATCCGACCTGCAGAGCCCGGCTCAGAGTTGCCCGACGGATGGGACATGACGGCGACCGTGGACGGAGAGCTGGTCGCCTGGCGGCGAGACACTGGCGGTCGCTGGTGGGGCGAGGTCCGCATTCGTCTGCAGCGAGGCGTGGCACCTGGAGCTGGCGGGGTTCGGCACCTGTGGTGGGTGCCAGCGCACGCGGTGAACCCCCGCTCGCGCGGTTAGTTCTCGCTTTGCTGGGCTCTCAGCTGTTCAAGCACGTCTTCCCAGGTCCACCGGTGGTGTCCGCTCGGCAGAGTCAACGACGGCTTGAGCTTCCCTTCGCGGACATAGCGGGCGAGCGTGCTCGGGTTGATTCCGAGACGCTTCGCGACCTGACCTGATGTCAGTAGCTCGTCCGCCACGAATCGGACCGTATGCGTCCCTTCGAGTGAACGCTCATCATCTGCCATGTATGCAGTGATCAAGCTCTATACTCGCATTCACCACGATTGCCACGGTTGTCCGATTTGGGGTGGGCGAGGTGGAGCTAGACGTTGTACTGATCGACAATCGGGAGTGGTACGTCTGCCCGGTTAAAGGGCACCGCTGCGGTCGCGTTTTAGTGGACCTTGGCGCGATGGGTCTGGATGCACTCGACTGGCACGTTCGTAGCGCTCACCAGCTGGCTCTCTCTATTCGCCCGGACTCGACTAGCACGAGGAGTGCCAAGCAGGTGGCTCAAGCACCGCATGATGAAGAGGCGGGCTAGCTCGGATGATTGCGGACGTGCGGCCCAACCCCTAGGGAAGGGCCCTTCAGTCCGTCTATGAAGCTCTCAGCTGTCCATGAGAACGCCGGTGGCGGCACTGCCGCTTCCTGGCATGGGAAGGACCGTATGTCGCCTAGGCAGCCGCGCGGTCGGGCCGTAGCCTGCTGGAGCGAGCCGAGGAGGAGCAGCGCTTGATGGAGAACGCGACGTTCACGCCGCAGACCACCCGCCAAGTTCTGGAGACCGCTTGCGAGTGCGCCGGCGTCGACCCCAGTGGTGCCGAGCTGGTGCGCATGGGCGAGAACGCGATGTTCCGCCTCGCCTCCGCCCCGATCATTGCCCGCGTGGGGCGGTCAATCACGGCCGGCCGCAAGGAAGCGCGCATCGCTACCTGGCTCGCTTCTCACCAGTTCCCCGCAGCTCAGCTTGCCCCGACCGACCGCGAGTTCGTGACCGTCGGGGATCTCGTCGTGACCTTCTGGGAATTCATCGAAGAGAGCGATGAGCCGGTCAGCTCCGGCGAGCTGGGCGAGGTGCTACGACGCTTGCACGATCTGGATGCTGAAGACCCAGCCGTCAGAGCGTGACCAGAAGGCCGTGCGTGCGGCGTTGAGGCGCGGCCTGAACCCCAGCTGGCGAGACGACGAGCACCCGGCCGAGACCACGCGACGGCTCCGGTGGGTTCAGGACAACAGCCGGCAGGTGGCTGAGCTTTCTGAACCGGACGTGCTTCGACGGCTCCTGGCGGCCCTCGATCTCAAGCTCGACGGTGCCCGGGCAGCCGCGGACACGATCCGTCTGCGGCGGACAACGCTCGGCAACGCCCTGGATTACGCGGTCGAGACGAAGGTGCTGGCGGAGAACCCTTTGACGGAGGTGCGGGTGAAGAAACACCGGACACGGATGCAGCAGGTTGACCGACGCAGCGTCGTCAACCCAACGCAGGCCCGACAGCTCCTCGGAGCGGTTGGTGAGGTGAATGAACGACTGCAGGCGTTCTTCGCTCTGATGTACTTCGCGGCGCTTCGTCCGGAGGAGGCCGCGAACCTCCGCAAGCACAACTTGTCGCTGCCGCGGTCAGGGTGGGGTGAGCTCTTTCTTGAGCAGTCGGCCCCCGAGATCGGAGCAGAGTGGACTGACTCGCGGATCCGGAGCGAGCAGCGGTCGCTGAAGCACCGGGAGGACGGCAGTGGTCGTCAGGTGCCGTGTCCGCCCGAGCTGACGCAGTACCTGCACGACCACCTCGACAAGTTCGGGACCGCCGCTGACGGCCGTCTCTTCCGAGGACGGCGGAACGGAGGGCGGATCTCCAGCACGGTCTACGGCCGGGCCTGGGCTAAGGCCCGGGAAACCGCCCTCACTCCTGAACAGGCTCACTCGCCGCTCGGGAAACGGCCTTATGACCTACGTCATGCTGCGGTGTCCACCTGGCTCAACGGCGGGGTCGGGCCGACTCGTGTCGCCGAATGGGCCGGCCACAGCGTTGGCGTGCTGCTTCGCGTCTACGCGAAGTGTCTGGACGGCGGCGAGCAGGCAGCCCGCCAGCGAGTGGAACAGGCGCTAGCTGTATGACGCTGGACGTTGGTGACGCCGACGTGGAATCGAGCGGCTGGCCGCGACTTGCATCGCTCGATGAGTCGGCGGCCCTCGACGCTGGGCGGCGCGTTGGAGCGGGTCATGACGCTGCCCCTGG
Organism: Saccharopolyspora mangrovi; assembly: GCF_035320975.1. Lineage (NCBI taxonomy): Bacteria > Bacillati > Actinomycetota > Actinomycetes > Pseudonocardiales > Pseudonocardiaceae > Saccharopolyspora > Saccharopolyspora mangrovi. Next base: position 46,308 of record NZ_JAWLNX010000009.1, read on the forward strand.
CGTCATGACCCGCTGCGACCCGCTGCGGTGGGAGGGGATCGTGGCCACCGCAGCGATGACTGCGAGAAGCGCCACCGTCATGAGGACGAAAGCAGCTCTGTCAGTGCCGGTGATGGCGGCGGCGGTGGTCGCGGCTGCGAGGCCGATCGCGCCACCGAACTGTTTCGCGGTGTTCATCAGGCCAGAGGCTGCGCCGGCGTGCTCGGGACGGACACCTGTGGTGACGAGCGTGGCTAGCGGTGTGTTCATCAGGCCGCCGCCGATTCCGATCACGACGGTGGGCGCCAGGATGGTGAGGGCGAAGGGACCGTGGTCAAGGACCGTGAGCCAGATCAGACCCGGAACTGTGATCAAGACCCCCGCCACGATCATCGACCGGGGCGCGCGTCGTTTCATTAGGCGGGGAGTGAGCCAGAGGTTCACGACCAACATGCTGGCAGTGAGCGGGAGAAAGCCCAGACCGGCCTGGGTCGGCGAATAGCCGAACTGAGACTGCATCCGGTAGGTCAAGAAGTACCACAGGCTGACTTGGAAGCATGCGCCTGTCAATGCTGTCGCGATGTTGCCGAGGACAATCAGCCGGTCTCGTGCGAGGTTGATCGGCACGAGCTTGTGGCGCGTGCGGCGCTGCTGCAGGACCAGCAGGATGAACAGCGCGGCCGCGGCCGATACGGCGACGACTGGAAGGCCGCTCATCGACCGTTCGCCGGCGATGGACAGCGCATAGGTGGCACACGTGAACGCGGCCGTTGCCAGCACTGCGCCGATCAGGTCGATACGCCCCGCGCCGCGCTGGTCGCTGGCCCGTCGGCGCAGAACGAGTGCCGCGATGACAACGCCGACCCCGATGGGCAGGTTGATCAACAGCGTGGCTCGCCACGAGACCAGCTCGGTGAATACACCGCTGGCGATGTTGCCCAGCCCTCCGCCCGCCAGGCTCACGGCGGTCCAGACCGCGATGGCTCGTGTCCGTTCAGGACCTTCTGCATGGGTGGTTGTTAGCAAGGTGAACGTCGCCGGGGACGCTGCGGCGGCAGAGACGCCCTGTGCGGCACGGGCGGCAATGAGCACCCAGCCTTCCGTCGAGAGGCCTCCGATGAGGCTCGCCAGCGTGAATGCCCCCACGCTCCAAGCGAGCAGCCTCGCAGTGCCCACGACGTCAGCCAACCGCGCGCCGGCCAGCAGCAATCCGGCGAATCCGAGGCTGTAGGCCATCCCCACCCACGATGCGGAAACCCTTCCGAGCCCGAGATCGGCCTGGATCGAAGGCAGCGCGACGTTCACCACCGAGATGTCCAAGACCACGATGAGCTGAGCCAGACAAGACGTCCACAGCCCCAGCCGTCGCAACAGAGACGACATAGCCCTCCTTGATACGCTTGTATCATTTGATACGAACGTATCATCGTGGAGATGGAGGGAGCCTTTTGATGGAAGAGTCCGGACGCAGGACCGAAATCATGGAGGCCGTCGAGCGTCTCCTGGTTCGCGGCGGCGTCAACGCCGTCACCATGAGAGCCGTAGCCGCCGAAGCAGATGTCTCCCTCCGACTCGTGCAGTACTACGGCAGCACCAAGGACGAGCTCCTCGGCGCCACGCTCGACCGACTAGCCGACAAAAGCGTCGAACGCTGGCACGCCCGAGCCCGACGACATGGGGAAGGCGAAGGCCCACTCGAGGTCATCAAGGCGTTCTTCGACGAGGCACTACCGACCGATTCGGCGAGCGAAGATTTCCATCGCCTTGGGGTCTCCCTGGAAGGGCTGGCGATCACCAACCCCGGCATGGCCGGACAGGCCTACCAGAAGCACCTGAGTGGGCTTGCTGATCATCTTGCTGGCGTCCTGCAATCCAACGACCTCAGCGCCACAGCTGCACGTCGCCTCGCCCTGGAAGTGATGGGGCTGGCTCACGGACTCGGGACACTGCTGATGGCAGGACAGCTCTCGGAGCTCGACGCGCAGACGCTCATCAAGAACTACCTGGCACGACTCGAACCGCAGCTATCTCCATAACTCCGGACGTGTCGGCGGCTGTCAAGAACCGCCTGCCCCGGCAACGGCTAGCGCTAGCCCAGGCCTGAGCTTTGCCGTGTATTTGCCGTGGACGGTCGTACACGGCCGGACGACGCCGGACACAGCCGGACTGCAAAGCAAAGACCCCGCGACCGCTTTGATGCTGGTCACGGGGTCTTTTTCCTGCTGGTGCCGGGTGGAGGATTCGAACCTCCGAAGGCAATGCCGGCTGATTTACAGTCAGCTCCCTTTGGCCGCTCGGGCAACCCGGCGTGCTCGCCAGCGTGCTGGCTTGCGGGAAAAAGCATACAGACCGCTTCGCGGGGTTCTTCGGCGGGGTCCCGGGTCAGGTTTCCTCTGGGCGGAAGACCAGGTCGTCGGCCTTGGCTTCGCCTGCGGCCAGCGTTTCGCGGGCGTCTGCGGTGAGGGTTGCGGGGAAGTCCGGGCCCGCTGCCTTGATCAGGACCATGAGGCGTTTCGCGAGGCCGCGGGCCTGGGTGAGGCGGATCTGCGGTTCGGCGAGCATCGCCAGGGACTCGTGCAGCATCTTGCGGTAGCGGTCGTTGAGGTCCGCCCTGGTGTCGAGGAGCTGGAGGGCTCGCGTGAGATCCGCGAGGTCCGCCGTCTCCACCTGGACGTGGTACGGGTCGAGCACGGTGCGACCTTACTGCTGGCCACTTGGCGCCGACGGTGCTGTGCGGCGGTTCGTCGGGTTAGCGTGGATGCATGGCCATCGATCGGGCGGCGCGTGCGAAGCGGCGCGAAGAGCTGCGCGCGGCCGCGCCTGCGCCCAAGCCGGAGCCCTCCCGCGTGGGTGGCGCGGCGATGGAGGTCGAAGGGCTGTTCAACGTGGGTGTCAAGCACCAGCTCGACCACCTCGCCTGGGTCGAGGTGGCCAAGGAGGACGAGCGGGAATCCGGTGCCGGTCCGCTGGACCTGGACTCCGACGTCGTGCGGATCAAACCTCAGAGCTCGTAGCCCAGCCCGACCAGCGCTGCACCTGCACCGCGACCAAGCTCCCGCCCGGTGGTTCGCCCTGGTACTGCGGGTACTTGGCGATGAGCGCGTCGAGCAGCGGGTGGTTCTCGCGGACCGAGGCCGTGCCGTCCGCGCGGGCCCACCACAGCTGCGCCCAGTCCTCGTCGTAGTGGTCCACCAGGATCGACACCTGCGGGTTCTCCTCGATGTTGCGGATCCTGCGCAGCGTCGCCGAGGACTTCGGCTTCCAGTCGACCGCTGTGATCAGCTCATCCCCTGAGACGGCGAACACAATCGGCACCACGTGCGGCCTGCCGAGGGCGTCTGCGCTGGCCAGGCGGGCAACCCTGGCCCGCGTGAACCGGTCACGTGCCTGCTCTCGGCTGATGCGCATGGTCTCCCGGACTCCGTATGTTCGAAGTGTGCCTTCGAGCGCTCCATCCACCCCAGGGTCCGCCACCGACGTCGGCCCCGGCTACCGCGACCACCTGCACTGGCAGCGTTACCAGGCGTTCTTCCCGGGCGCGCTGCGCCTGAACGCCGACAACGCGCCCGACGAGCAGTGGTGGCGGTGGCGCGGGCTCAAGGTGCACGTGGACCGCGTCGACCGCCCCGACGCTCCCGCCAAGGTCATCGCGCTGCACGGCGTCGGCACCTACGGCCGCTTGCTCGCGCCCTACGGCAGGCTGCCCGCGCTGGCCGACCTCGAGTACATCGCTCCCGACCTGCCCGGTTTCGGGCTCACCGGCGCGCCGCTGCTCGGCGCGAAGTACTCGGACTGGGTGGCGTGCGTGCGCGACCTCGTCGAGCACGAGCGGTCCCGCGATTCCCGGCCGATCGTGCTGCTCGGCGTGAGCACCGGTGGCCGGTTGGCCTACGACGTCGCGGCGAACACGCAGGTCGACGGGGTCATCGCCACCTGCCTGGCCGACCCGAGCCGCGACGAAGTCCGCCGCGTGCTGGCCGCGCGGCCCGAGATGGCGCGCTGGGCTGGCCTGCTGTCGCTGGTGCGCGAGCCGGTGTCGGCCGCCCGGGTGCCGGTGCACTGGCTGGTCAACATCGCCGCAGTGTCCAACCAGAGCCAGTACGCCAACCTCGTCTGGGCCGACGAGCTCGCCGGCGGCGGCTGGATCTCGCTGCGGTTCGCGCGCAGCTGCCTGGCCACCGCACCGGCCGTGCCTCCCGAGCGCTTCACCGCGGCACCGCTGCTGCTCGCCCACCCCGACGAGGACCGCTGGACGCCACCGCTGCTGTCGGACGAGTTCTTCGACCGGATCGCCGCGCCGACCCGCGCGGCGGTGCTGCGCGGCTCGGGGCACTTGCCGGTCGAGGAGTCCGGACTGGCCGACCTGGACCGCGCTGTGCGTGACTTCTTGGACGAGTTCGACCTCCAGTGATGACCTCGTGTGGTCGTACCGAACACGTACCGTTACCGTCGTGCAGTGTTGTTGCGGTAATCCTCACAAAGTCGCGGGCCAGCTGTGAGGAGCCCAAGCGTTCCTGGTGCTCCACCGCGTTCGGCACAATTCCCGCAGGTCAAGCAGGTGCTGAAGGAAAGTGCCAGCACACCACCCGCCGGTTGAACTCATCTGATGCGTGCATCCGGAGTGTGCCGGGAGGTCCATTCAACCCTGGCCATCCGTGCTCGCGTGAGTCACGATCGGCGGACGGACATGTGTGGTACGGCCGTATCGCCAGCGGGAGGAGCGTGGATGATCGAGCGTCACCGCTCCCTTGGTCCGCATTCCGGCCTGGAACCAGCCAGGCCTCCGGTCAGAGCCGAAGTCGATCCGGTGCGTCGCCGGACGTTCGCGATCTTCTCCTTCGTGGTGCTGGCGGCGGGCGTCCTCGTCTCGCTGCTCACCGCGGGCGGCCTGCCCAGTCGCTACAGCCCTGAACTGCTGTTCATCGGACCGCTGCTGGCCGTCGGTTTCCTGCTGGCCGAGCAGTTGACCATCGACGTCGACGTCAAGCGCGTCGGCTGGACGATCTCGTTCACCGAGATCCCGCTGCTGCTGGGACTGCTCACCGCGCCGTTCGAGGTGGTGCTCGCGGCGAACCTGCTGGCCGGGCTCGGCGCCCAGGTGGGCAGGCGCGCGGCCACCCACGTCGTCTACAACGCCGGCGTGCTCTGCCTGGAGATCGCGGTGCCGTTCGCGGTCGCCAACATGGTCAACCAGGCGCTCGTCGGCGTCGCCCCCGACTGGTTCGGCCCGGTCCTGGGCACCCTGACCTCTCCGCTGATCAGCTGCGGGTTCGCGCTGGCGGCCCTGACGGTGCTCGGCGGTGCGATGAAGGTCGCCGCGGGCGCGCGGCTGGCCGGGCGGACCCTGGCCGTCGGACTGCTCAACACCTCCGTCGGCCTCATCGGTTACGAGGTCGCCATCGGCACCCCGTGGGGCTGGCTGCTGGTCGGGCTCGTCGCCGTCGCGGTGATCGGCCTCTACCGCGCCTACTCCGACCTGCTGCGCGAGCAGCGCGACCTGGAAGCGCTCAGCGACGTCAGCCTCAGCGTGGCCCGGTCCGGGCAGGGCGCGCCGACCTCACCCGACCCCGTCGGCGAGCGGGCCGTTCCGGTGGGCGAGTGGGAACCCGTCGCCGAGCGGATCCGCGAGCAGCTCAACGCCACCCGGGTGGTGCTGCGGCTCCGGCTGGACCCGCGCGGTGAGGTCACCACGCTCGTCGCCGGCGAACCGCTGCCGGACGGCGCGATCCAGGCAGCGCCGGACGCGCTGCGCGACGACCCGCTGCTGCAACTGCCGGGCAGCCACGTGCGGTCCTTCCGGACCCTCGAAGCGCCCGAAGAGGTCCGCCGCGTGCTGCGGCAACGCGGTGCCTACGAGGCGCTGGTGGTGCCGCTGCGCGGCGCGAGCCAGCTGCTCGGCGCCGTCGAGGTGCACGACCGGGTCAGCCGCTGGCGCGGGTTCGGCCGCGCCGACGTGCGGCTGCTGCACACGCTGGCCAGCCACCTGGCCACCGCGATGGACAACCGCAGGCTGCTGGCCAGGCTGCGGCACGACGCTTACCACGATCCGCTGACCGGGCTGCTCAACCGCACCGGCTTCCGCGAGATCTCCGGCGAGGAACTGCGCAACGGTCGAGCCGCCGTGGTGCTGCGGGTCGACCTGGACCTGCTCACCACCGTCAGCGAGGCCCTCGGCTACACCTGGGGCGACCGGATGGTGGTCGCCGCCGGGCAGCGGATGCGGGAGGCCCTCGGCGACGCACCGCTGGCCCGCCTGGAGGCCAACTCCTTCGCGATGCTGCTGCTCGACCACACCGAGGAGCAGGCGCACGAGGTGGCGCTGCGGCTCTGCGACGTGATCGCCATGTCCTACCCGCTGGACCGTATCGTCGTCGAGGCCGCCGGTGTCGCCGGCTACGCCTCCTCGGCGCCGGAGGACGGGGAGGCCGAGACCGACGTCGACACGCTGCTGCAGCGCGCCGACGTGGCGGTGCGGGCCGCGCGCAACGGCGAGGACGGGGTGCGCTGCTACGCCCCGGCGATGGGCCAGGTGTTCCTGCGCCGCTTCCAGCTGGTCACGCAGTTCCGGCAGGCGCTGGACACCGGTCAGGTCGAGGTGCACTACCAGCCCAAGGTGGCGCTGCCGGAACGTCAGGTCGTCGGCGCCGAAGCCCTGGTGCGCTGGTCGCACCCGGAGTACGGGCGGCTGGACCCGGACGAGTTCGTGCCGCTGGTGGAGGCCACCGGTCTGGTCGACGCGCTCACCGCGTTCGTCATGGAGTGCGCGCTGATCAAGATCCGGCAGTGGCTGGACCGCGGCCTGCGGATGTCGGTGGCGGTGAACCTGTCGGTGCGCAACCTCGCCGACGAGACCTTCCCGGACCGGGTCGCCGAGGCGCTGGAGCGCCACGACATCCCGCCGGAGCTGCTCACTCTGGAGCTGACCGAGTCCAGCGTGATGGCCGACAAGGAGCGGTCCCTGCCGGTCCTGCGGCGGCTGCACGCGATGGGCGTGGTGCTCGCGGTCGACGACTTCGGCACCGGCTACTCGTCGCTGGCCTACCTGCGGCAGCTGCCGGTGGACGAGGTCAAGATCGACAAGAGCTTCGTGCTGGGCATGGGGACCGATCTCAGCGATCTCGCGGTGGTCCGCACGATCGTCGAGCTCGGTCACTCGCTGGACCTCGCGGTGGTCGCCGAGGGCGTCGAGGACGACGCCGCGCGCGATCAGCTGGTCGGCATGGGCTGCGACGTGGCCCAGGGCTACCTGATCTCCCGCCCGCTGTCCGAGGAGCGCTTCGAGGCGTGGCTGCAGGCCCGCACCAAGCGCGATCGCGGCAGCCGCGAGGAGACCGTGCTCACACTCCTGCACTGATGTCCGATTTAACCCGATCCGGTGGGGTGTCGCCTGAAAAGGCGGCCGTGACCTGCGTTTTCGCGAAAAGGTACCCCCCTGTTTCGGGGGTCTCCGAGGGTGTGTAAAGTTCTAATCGCTCCGCAAGGGCACGCCCCAATAGCTCAGTCGGCAGAGCGTCTCCATGGTAAGGAGAAGGTCTACGGTTCGATTCCGTATTGGGGCTCGAAAGACAGCCGCGGTGCTCGGTAAACTGGGTGCTGTGGCTGTTTTGCGTGGGATATCCTGCGTCGCTTGAGGCAACCGGTGCACACCGCGGCCTCGGCATGGCGGTGTAGCTCAGTCGGTAGAGCAAGCGGCTCATAATCGCTGTGTCGCCGGTTCAAGTCCGGCCACCGCTACCAGTCACGGGTTCGCGAGGATCTCTCCAGCGAACCGCCCCGTTACGACCGAGAGAAAGGCACCCCCGTGGCCGCCACCGACGTTCGACCCAAGATCACGCTGGCGTGCGAGGAGTGCAAGAACCGCAACTACATCACCAACAAGAACCGGCGCAACAACCCGGACCGCTTGGAGATGAAGAAGTTCTGCATGAACTGCGGCACGCACAAGCTCCACAAGGAGACCCGCTGACACAGCGGTTCCTTCGCGAACGCCTTCAAGAGCCCGCCCCCGGTACACGGGGACGGGCTCTTCTCGTTGTGGATGTCAAGTGGTCACCTCGCTTGGCGGTGCGGGTGGGGTGGTCGCCAGGAGGAGCAAGCGGCTACGCCGCTTCAGATCAGACCTAGTAGCCTTCGCTCGTGCCGCTTGACCAGTCATTCATCGGACGTGAGTACCCGCCGACCGAGCCCTACGAGGTGGGGCGGGAGAAGATCCGAGAGTTCGCTCGCGCGATCAAGGACGACTCGCCGTTGCACGTCGACATCGACGCCGCCAAGGCCGCCGGCTACCAGGACGTGATCGCGCCGCCGACCTTCGCGGTGATCCTCTCGATGGCCGCCCAGGACCAGATCGTCGACGACGAGCAGCTGGGGCTGGACTACAGCCGGGTCGTGCACGGCCAGCAGGACTTCGTCCACCACCGGCCGATCCGCGCCGGGGACCGGCTGGTGACGGTCGCGCACGTGGACGACATCAAGACGCGCGCGGGCAACGACTTCCTGACCGTGCGCGCGGAGATCGCGACCACCGACGGCGAGCAGGTCTGCACCGCCACGTCGATGCTCGTGGTGAGGGGGCCTGAGGCGTGAACGTGCGGCTTTCGGAGATCTCCGTCGGGGACCAGTTGCCGGAGCTGAGCGTGCCGCTGGTGCGCTCGGACCTCGTCCGGTACGCGGGGGCCTCGGGGGACTTCAACCCGATCCACTGGAACGAGCGGTTCGCCCAGGGGGTCGGCCTCCCGGACGTGATCGCCCACGGGATGCTCACGATGGCCGTCGCCGGGCGGCTGGTGAGCAACTGGACCGGCGATCCCGGCGCGATCGTGCGCTACGGGGTGCGGTTCACCCGGCCGGTCGTCGTCCCGGACGACGGCAGCGGCGCCGTGGTGGAGCTCAGCGGCAAGGTCGCGAAGATCAACGAAGACGGCACGGTGAAGGTCAACATCACGGCGAAGTCGGCGGAGCAGGGCGTGCTCGGCGGGGCTTCGGCCACGGTCCGTATCCCGGCGTGACGCACCGCGCTCACCAGCGGCGAAGTCGTCTTCTCGCCAACACGGGGGGTGCCGTTGGAAGCGCGTTCCCGACGTGCCGTACACTTTCGAACCTGGGATGCCCGAGCACCTTGAAACCCAGAGTTTCAGGGACGGTGAAGGGCGTCCCGACTTTGCGGTCGGGCTCCACGGGCCGCAGAGGGGTGTAGCTCAATTGGCAGAGCAGCGGTCTCCAAAACCGCAGGTTGCAGGTTCAAGTCCTGTCACCCCTGCGTCGATGCGACGGTGAGCGGAGGATGGTCGTGAGCGAGGACCGCGAGCAGGGCCAGGACGGGGCGCGCGAGGGCGCTCGTCCGTCCAGCGCCGCGGCGCGGCGCGAGCGTCGTGCCTCCGCCCGTTCCGAGTCGGGCTCCGGTCCGGCGCGCACAACTGAGTCGAAGGGTCGGCCGACGCCCTCGCGGGATGGCCGGCAGGGTCGGGTTTCGCTGTTCCGGAAGATCGGACGCTTCCTGCGCGAGGTCGTCGCCGAGCTGCGTAAGGTCATCTGGCCGACGCGCAAGCTGCTGATGACCTACACGCTCGTGGTGCTGGTGTTCGTCAGCATCATGGTGGCGTTCGTCGCCGGCGTGGACGTGCTCTTCGCGAAGGGCGTGGGCTGGCTGTTCGGCACTGGCTGAACCTCCGGGCCCGCCTAAGTGGTGCCGGCGGCGAAACAACGACCCGGCACGCAACGCACGAGAGGAAGCGAGACCGACTGTGACCTCGCACGAGGAGACCTCCCAGGAAGCCACCGGCCTCACCGACGAGCAGGTGCAGCCCGAGGCTGCCGAAGCCGAGGCCGCGTCCGTCGAGGCTGAAGAGGCCGGCGCAGTCGATTCCTCGGAGACCGACTCCGCCGAAGCGGCTGAAGAGACCGCCGCTGACGAGACCGGTGACGCCGAGACCGGTGACGAGGCCGCGTCCGAGGACGAAGCCGAGGTCGAAGAGGCCGAGGAGGCCGAGGAGGCCGAGGAGGCCGACCCGGTGGAGGAGCTGCGCGCCGCTCTGCGCCGCGCGCCCGGCGACTGGTACGTGATCCACTCCTACGCGGGCTACGAGAACAAGGTCAAGACCAACCTCGAGACCCGTGCTCAGACGCTCGACGTCGAGGACTACATCTTCCAGGTCGAGGTGCCGACCGAAGAGGTCACCGAGATCAAGAACGGCCAGCGTAAGATGGTGCAGCGCAAGGTGCTGCCCGGCTACATCCTGGTCCGGATGGATCTCAACGACCAGTCGTGGAGCGCCGTGCGCAACACGCCGGGTGTGACCGGATTCGTCGGTGCGACCTCCAAGCCGTCGCCGTTGACCATTGACGACGTGCTGAAGTTCCTCGCCCCGCAGGTCGAGGAGAAGAAGCCGGAGGCGGGCAAGAAGGCCGCTGCGGGCCAGGCCGCCACGGCCGCCAAGCCCGCGGTCGAGGTCGACTTCGAGGTCGGCGAGTCCGTCACGGTGATGGACGGCCCGTTCGCGACGCTGCCGGCCACCATCAACGAGGTCAACGCCGACGCCCAGAAGCTCAAGGTGCTGGTGTCGATCTTCGGCCGCGAGACCCCGGTCGAGCTCTCGTTCGACCAGGTCTCCAAGCTCTGACCGCTCTCCCGGTTGCGGGAGCGCGGCGGGCTGCGCGTGGCTCTGGCAGGACCCGCGCAGCAGGGGCGATTCCACCGTCTCGTGGTCTCGCCAGATTCGGTGCCGCCTTCCGGCGGGGCCGAGTAACCGGATAGCGAAGACACAGGAAGCAAACATGCCGCCCAAGAAGAAGAAGCTGGCAGGGATCATCAAGCTGCAGATCCAGGCCGGCCAAGCCAACCCGGCCCCGCCGGTCGGCCCGGCGCTGGGTCAGCACGGCGTCAACATCATGGAGTTCTGCAAGGCGTACAACGCCGCGACCGAGGCGCAGCGTGGCAACGTCGTGCCGGTCGAGATCTCCGTGTACGAAGACCGGTCCTTCGACTTCAAGCTGAAGACCCCGCCGGCCGCGAAGCTGCTGCTCAAGGCCGCCGGTGTGCAGAAGGGCTCCGGCGAGCCGCACAAGAACAAGGTCGGCAAGGTCTCCATGGAGCAGGTCAAGGAGATCGCCCAGACCAAGATGGAAGACCTCAACGCCAACGACATCGACCAGGCCGCGAAGATCATCGCCGGCACTGCTCGTTCGATGGGCCTGACGGTCGAAGCCTGACGCGCTGCCGGTCCCACCGGCGCGACAAGGCTGTGGGAGGGCTCGCGCGGCCCGACCAACCACAACTGATCCAACCTGACTTCAAGGACAGACATGGCACAGCGCAGCAAGGCATACCAGCAGGCGGCCGAGCTCGTCGACCGGGAGCGCCTCTACACCCCGGCCGAAGCCGCCGAGCTGGCGAAGAAGACCGCCAAGGTCAAGTACGACGCCACCGTTGAGGTCGCTCTGCGACTGGGCGTCGACCCCCGCAAGGCAGACCAGATGGTCCGCGGCACCGTGAACCTGCCGCACGGCACTGGTAAGACTGCCCGCGTCATCGTGTTCGCCACCGGCGACAAGGCCGCTGAGGCCGAGGCCGCCGGCGCGGACGCGGTTGGTTCCGAGGACCTGATCGAGCGCATTCAGGGCGGCTGGCTCGATTTCGACGCGGCGATCGCCACCCCGGACCAGATGGCCAAGGTCGGCAAGATCGCTCGGGTGCTCGGCCCGCGCGGCCTGATGCCGAACCCGAAGACCGGCACCGTCACCCCGAACGTCACCAAGGCGGTCGCGGACATCAAGGGCGGTAAGATCAACTTCCGCGTCGACAAGCAGGCCAACCTGCACTTCATCATCGGCAAGGCGTCGTTCGACACCGCCAAGCTGGTGGAGAACTACGCGGCCGCGCTGGACGAGATCCTGCGCGCCAAGCCGTCGGCGTCGAAGGGCCGGTACCTGAAGAAGGTCACCTTCACGACCACGATGGGCCCGGGCATCCCGGTGGACCCGACCGCCACGCGCGTGTCGGCTTCCGCCTGACCCGATAAGCCTTTCGGAAAGAGGGCGAGCGCTCCCCGGAGCGCTCGCCCTCTTTCTCATTTTCAGAGCGGTTGCGTCAAAGCCAGAACAAGATCGATATCCTTTTTGCCCGAACGGTTGTGGCCAATGCCGCCGACCGCGAAGAATTGGTGACGGCGAGTGCGGAAGCCATCACTCCGCTAATCCCATTTCGCGGTCGGGGAATTGTGGTCAGGGGCAGGTCGAACTGGTGAGGGCGTAGGCGGAGATGGTCCAGCCGCCCTGCGGCGTTCTGGTGAGTTTGAATGTGCCCAACCGCGGACCGCCGCCGACTTGCAGCCGGCAACCCTGGACCTGCGCTTCCGGGCCCGCTTCGACGATGGCGTCGTGGGCGAACTTCGGGTTGGCGTAGGCGTTGGGGTCGGTGATCTGGTCGTGCACCGAGCGGGCGGCCGCGGCGCAGTCCGGCGCGCCGTGGGCGCTGGCGAAACCGCGCTTGCCTTCGGCGTCGAAGAGCGCGCACGCCTGCTCCGGGGGATCCGCGCGGAGGTAGTTGTAGACGCTGCGGATGGCCTGCTGCGGGTTCTGCGCGGTCATCGGGACCGCGTCGATCGGGGCGCTGCCGCCGGTCCCGCTGCCGCCGGACGAGCCGCCGCTGTCGCCGAAGTAGTGGTCGTAGGCCAGGTTCAGCAGGAGCAGGGCGATCAGGGCGTACAGGATCCGCCGCACCCACTTGTGCCGGAGCGCGCCGAGAGCCTTCTTCCACCAGGGATTCTCGGGCGCCGGGGTGGCGGTGCCGCCGCCCTGCGAGGCCTGCCACTCCTTGAACCGCTTGAACTCCAGGAATTCCTGGTACTCCGCGTCATCAGCGGCCTTCGGGGCCTGGGCGCGAGGTGTCGGGTCGCCCTCTGCGACCTCGACGACCTCGGCGTCGACGATCTCGGGCATGTTGTCGGAGCGCGGTTCCCGCTGATCAGCCACGCACACATGATGCCGAAAGGGAGGGGGCCGGTGGAAGCGCCCGCACCGGGTCCAGTACTCTTGAGGAGGTTCCACCCAAGACCGCTGGTCTTCCTCCAGCTCGGCAACGAGCGGTGAGGAACGAAGGTCCCGTGAGGCACGGGCGACCCGCGCAGGAGGGACGAGGCTGGTGAAGCGCGTCTTGTGCGCGCGTGCACCGATTTTCACGCCCCGTGCTGCCCTGCGCCGGGGCGTTTCGTCGTCTCAGGACCGACTGACTGGATGGGTCAGCCACAGTCGGAAACAGAGAGGAGGCGACATGGCGAAGTCCGACAAGGTCGATGCGGTCAGCGAGATCTCGGAGAAGTTCAACAACTCCACCGCTGCCGTTGTGACCGAGTATCGCGGGCTCTCGATGGCTCAGCTGTCTGAGCTGCGCCGCGCGCTCGGTTCGAACGTGAGCTACCGTGTCGCGAAGAACACGCTGGTCAAGCGTGCCGCCGAGCAGTCGGGCGTCGAGGGCCTCGACGACCTGTTCGTCGGCCCGACCGCGATCGCCTTCGTCGAGGGCGAGCCGGTCGACGCAGCCAAGGCGATCAAGGAATTCGCCAAGGGCAACCAGAACCTGGTGGTCAAGGGCGGGTACATGGACGGCCGCCCGCTGTCCGTGTCCGAGGTCGACAGCATCGCCGACCTCGACTCGCGCGAAGTCACGCTGGGCAAGCTGGCCGGTGCCATGAAGGCCAAGATGAACCAGGCCGCCGCGCTGTTCCAGGCGCCGGCGTCGCAGGTGGCTCGCATGGCCGCCGCCCTTCAGGAGAAGAAGGGCGAGTAAGACTCTCCGCAGTCCGCAGTGGACGGTGCGTGAGAGCGCGCCGCCGAAGCGGGCCCCGTGGACCGTCTTCCGCGCGAAAACCCCCACCCGGACGCCCCACCGGTGCCCGGACTTTGAGCAGAAAGGAACGCCGACATGGCGAAGCTGAGCAACGACGAGCTGCTGGACGTCTTCAAGGAGATGACCCTCCTGGAGCTGTCGGAGTTCGTGAAGCAGTTCGAGGAGACCTTCGACGTCACCGCCGCCGCCCCGGCCGCGGTCGCCGTTGCCCCCGCCGCCGGTGGCGAGGCCGCCGCCGCTGAGGAGCAGGACGAGTTCGACGTCATCCTCGAGGGTGCCGGCGACAAGAAGATCCAGGTCATTAAGGTCGTCCGCGAGATCGTCTCCGGTCTGGGCCTGAAGGAGGCCAAGGAGCTCGTCGAGGGCACCCCGAAGCCGATCCTGGAGAAGGTCGACAAGGAGAAGGCCGAAGAGGCCAAGGGCAAGCTGGAAGAGGCCGGCGCCTCCGTCAGCGTCAAGTGAGCTTCTGACTCGCTGCTCTAGAGCCAAAGGCCCACTTCTGAGCCTCTGACTCACAGTAAGAGAACGGGCACTCGCTGTTGCGGGTGCCCGTTCTCTTTTCCTTAGCGCGGAAACGAGCAACATTTTTCCGGCGCATCTCCGAAGGCGTCTTGATTTGTAGTGAACTCATGAGTAACCCTGCTGCGTCGTGCTCGTTGCATAGGTGTGACGCCAACTACCTTCGTTAAGCGCGTCACATGTGCAAGGGTGCTTCTCCGGGGAATGTGACCCCGGAATCGGTGTAATCGAGGACGCGGAGGTTCGGATGGGCGTCGAGGTGGTTGTCGACGGGCTCTCGAAGTCCTTCGGCCCGCAGACCATCTGGCGGGACGTCTCGCTGAATCTGCCCCCGGGTGAGATCAGCGTGCTGCTCGGGCCTTCCGGCACCGGTAAGTCGGTGTTCCTGAAGTCGCTGGTGGGTCTGCTCAAGCCGGATGAGGGCAAGGTCGTCATCAACGGCACTGACATCTGCACCTGCTCGGAAAGTGATCTCTACGAGGTGCGGAAGCTCTTCGGCGTGCTGTTCCAGGACGGCGCGCTGTTCGGTTCCATGAACCTCTACGACAACATCGCGTTCCCGCTTCGCGAGCACACCCGCAAGAGCGAGTCCGAGATCCGCAACGTGGTGCTCGAGAAGATGGAGATGGTCGGTCTCATCGGCGCGGAGGACAAGCTTCCCGGTGAGATCTCGGGCGGTATGAAGAAGCGCGCCGGTCTGGCCCGCGCGCTCGTGCTCGACCCGGAGATCCTCCTGTTCGACGAGCCGGACTCCGGTCTGGACCCGGTCCGCACCGCGGTGCAGAACCAGCTCATCGTCGACCTCAACGCGCAGATCGACGCCACGTTCCTGATCGTCACCCACGACATCAACACCGCGCGGACCGTGCCGGACAACATCGGCATGCTCTACCGCCGCAACCTGGTGATGTTCGGTCCGCGCGAGGTGCTGCTGACCTCCGACGAGCCCGTGGTGGTGCAGTTCCTCAACGGCCGCCCCGACGGGCCGATCGGCATGAGCGAGGAGAAGGACACCGCGCTGGTCGAGGCCGAGCTCGCCAAGCACGGTCGACCGAAGGTCCCGGCGATGATGCCGCAGCTGGAGGTCAGCCCCGGCCTGCCGGACCGCTCCGCCGTGCACCGCCGCAAGGACCGCGTGCTGCGCCAGCTCCGCTCGCTGAACCCCACGGCGCAGGAGGAGATCCTCAAGAGCCTCACGCCGGAGGAGCTGGCCCTGTACGGGTTCAAGTCCCCGGCCACCGGTTCCTGGCCCCAGCAGCAGCCCCAGCCGCAGCAGCCCCCGCAGGCGCCCGCCCAGCCGCAGCAGACCGCGCCGGTCGCGCCGCAGGGCCCGCCGCCCCAGCAGTTCCCGCAGCAGCCTCCTCAGCAGGTGCGGCCCTCGCCGCACCCGCGCCAGCCGGAGGAGGAACCGGCGTGGCCCGGTGGGCTGCAGGCGGAGGAGGAGTCGGCGGGCGGCCGCCGTCGCTGGTTCGGCCGCAAGCGAGGTGAGCAGTGAGCGCGTCCCGGGTGCAGTTCCCCGGTGCCGGCGGGCTGCGCCAGACCGGCCGCCTGTTCGCTCTGGGGATGGACATCGTGCGGGCGATGCCCTCGCGACCGTTCCAGATCCGCGAGTTCATCCAGCAGTGCTGGTTCATCGCCAGCGTCACGATCCTGCCGACCGCGCTGGTCTCGATTCCCTTCGGCGCGGTCATCGCGCTCCAGCTGGGGTCGCTGACCAGGCAGATCGGTGCGCAGTCGTTCACCGGTGCCGCCAGCGTGCTGGCGATCATCCAGCAGGCCAGTCCGATCGTGACGGCGCTGCTGATCGCCGGTGCGGGTGGCTCGGCGATCTGCGCCGACCTGGGGTCGCGCAAGATCCGCGACGAGATCGACGCGATGGAGGTGCTGGGCGTCTCGCCGATCCAGCGCCTCGTGGTGCCCCGGGTGCTGGCCGCGATGCTGGTCGCCGTGCTGCTCAACGGCATGGTCAGCGTCGTCGGCGTGATGGGCGGCTACACGTTCAACGTGATCATGCAGGGCGGTACGCCCGGTGCGTACATGGCCAGCTTCAACGCGCTGGCCCAGCTGCCGGACCTGTGGATCAGCGAGCTCAAGGCCCTGATCTTCGGCTTCCTGGCGGGGGTGGTGGCGGCCTTCCGCGGTCTGAACCCGCCACCGGGTCCGAAGGGCGTCGGGGATGCCGTGAACCAGTCGGTGGTGATCACCTTCCTGCTGCTGTTCGCGGTGAACTTCATCCTCACGACGCTGTACCTGCAGTTGGTCCCGCCAAAGGGAATGTGACGGCCGCCAGGGGAATGGGAACATGGTGACGATCTCGCAGCGCGCCAAGCGCGCGGCCCGACGGCCGGTGGAGGTGCTGGACGACCTGGGTGACCAGATGTCGTTCTACATCCGCTCGCTGGCCTGGATTCCGCGGGCCATCACCCGCTACGCCAAGGAGACGCTGCGCCTGCTGGCCGAGGTCAGCTTCGGCAGCGGCGCCCTGGCGGTCATCGGCGGCACGGTCGGCGTGATGATCGGCCTGACGCTGTTCACCGGCACCGTCGTCGGCCTGCAGGGCTTCGCGGCCCTCGACCAGCTGGGCACCTCGGCGTTCGCCGGCTTCATCTCGGCCTACTTCAACACCCGGGAGATCGCGCCGCTGGTGGCCGGTCTGGCCCTGTCGGCCACCGTGGGCTCCGGTTTCACCGCCCAGCTCGGCGCGATGCGGATCTCCGACGAGATCGACGCCCTCGAGGTCATGGGCGTGCCGAGCCTGCCGTACCTGGTGACCACCCGCGTGATGGCCGGCTTCATCGCGGTCATCCCGCTGTACGTGCTGGGCCTGCTGACGTCATACGTCGCCGCCCGGGGCGTCACGATCTACATCTACGGCCAATCAGCGGGCACCTACGACCACTACTTCAACCTGTTCCTGCCTCCCGAGGACGTGCTGTGGTCATTCGGGAAGGTTCTGATCTTCAGCGTGGTGGTGATCATGACGCACTGCTACTACGGATACCGCGCGAGCGGCGGCCCCGCCGGGGTCGGCGTCGCGGTGGGACGCGCGGTGCGGACCGCGATCGTGACCACCGCGCTGCTGGACTTCTTCCTCAGCCTCGCCATCTGGGGCACCACGACGACCGTTCGGATCACCGGATGAGCGCGCGGGGAGCGGTCACCACGGTCAAGCGCAGGCTGTTGGGCCTTGCGCTGCTGATGAGCATGGTCATGTTCGTCGTGCTGTGCCTGGCGTTCTACAACAAGTCCTTCACGTCCTCCTCGGACGTGGTCCTCAAGGCCGCCTCGACCGGCAACCAGCTGCTGCCGGACTCCGACGTGAAGGTCCGCGGCATGGTCGTCGGCCGCGTCGTCGAGGTGAAGTCCGACGGCAAGGGCGCGGAGCTGCACCTGGCGCTGCAGCCGGAGATGGCCGAGAAGATCCCGGCCAACGTCACCGCGCAGCTGCTGCCGCGCACCCTGTTCGGCGAGCGCTACGTGTCGCTGGACCTGCCCGACAAGCCCGCGGCCAAGACGCTGGCCTCGGGCGGCGTGATCGAGCAGGACCGCACCCGCGCCGGCCTGGAGCTGGAAACGGTGCTGGCCGACACGATGCCGGTGCTGCAGGCGGTGAACCCGGACGATCTGGCGGCCACGCTCAACGCGCTGGACCAGGCGCTGTCCGGCCGCGGTGACCAGGTCGGCGACACCCTGACGCAGCTCAACACCTACCTGGACGGCCTCAACCCGGCCATCCCGGACCTGCGGGACAACCTGCGCGAGCTGGTCGGCGTCGCCCAGACCTACGAGCAGGCCGCGCCGGACATCATCTCCGCGCTGGACAACTTCTCCACCACGGCCCGGACCCTGGTGGACCAGAAGCAGAACCTGCAGAAGATGACCGGTCAGCTCACCACCAGCTCCGGTGACCTGACGACGTTCCTGAACGACAACGGGCAGAACATCATCCAGCTCGCGGACGCCCAGCGCCCGACGCTGGACGTGCTGTCCAAGTACTCGCCGTCCTACCCGTGCTTCCTGGGCGAGATGGCCGAGTACGTCCCGCGCATCCGCAAGGCGTTCGGCGAGGGCACCAACGAGCCCGGCCTGCACGTGACGCTGGAAGTCGCCCCGCACCGCGGCAAGTACGTCCCGAACCAGGACGAGCCGGAGTTCGCCGACACCCGCGGACCGCGTTGCTACAACTTCATGGAGCACCTGGACCCCATGCCGGAGTACCCGCCGGACGGCCCGTTCAAGGACGGTTCGGTCCCGCCGCCCGCGTCGCGTCCGGCGACCGGTGGCATGAACCCGGCGGCGAGCACCAGCCCGCAGTCGGCACCGGCGGGCACCGCGACCCAGTGGGTGAACTCGCCCGCTGAGCGCGACATGGTGGCCACCGTGCTGGCGCCGGCCCTGGGCCGGCCGTCCTCGGAGGTCCCCGACTGGGGCGGCCTGCTGGTCGGGCCGGTGCTGCGAGGTGCGGAGGTGAGCTACCGATGAACGGGATCAGCATTCGCGGACCGCTGGTCAAGTTCCTGATCTTCGTGGTGATCACCGCGCTGGCCACCGGCCTGCTGGTCATGACGATCGCCAACCAGGACCTGCGCTCGGCGAACTCCTACACCGCGCGGTTCACCGACGTCACCGCCCTCAACGAGGGCGACGAGGTACGCATCTCCGGTGTGAAGGTCGGCGAGGTCGAGGACATCAAGCTCGTCGACAACAAGATCGCCGAGGTGAAGTTCAACGTCGCCGACCGGCGGCTGCCGTCCTCGGTGACCGCGACCATCAAGTACCGGAACCTGGTGGGGCAGCGCTACATCGGGCTCGAGCAGGGCGCCACGCCCACCGCCTCGGGCGGGGCGTCGGCGCGCACCGTCCAAGGTGGATACCTGCCCGAGGGCGGCGTGATCCCGCTGGAGCGCACCAAGCCGGCGCTGGACCTGACGGTGCTGCTGGGCGGTTTCAAGCCGCTGTTCCAGGCGCTGTCGCCGGAGGACGTCAACAAGCTGTCCTACGAGATCATCCAGGTCCTGCAGGGCGAGGGCGGCACGGTCGAGAGCCTGCTGTCGCACACGGCGTCGCTGACGACCACCATCGCCTCCCGCGACCAGGTGATCGGCGAGGTCATCAACAACCTCAACGGCGTGCTGGACACCGTGAACGCGCGTGACCAGCGGCTGTCCGAACTGGTCGGTCAGCTGCGGCAGGTCGTGTCGGGGTTGGCCGAGGACCGCGAATCCATCGGCAGCGCGATCACCGCGATGGACGGGCTGACCAACACCACCGCGGGACTCCTGCAGGACGCCAGGCCGGGTCTGCAGCAGGACATCGCGGGCCTCGGAAAGGTGTCCCAGAACCTCAACGGCCACGAGCAGCTGGTGGACCGGGTGCTGCACAACATGCCCAACAAGATCGAGAGCCTGACCCGCTCCGCCTCGCACGGGTCGTGGTTCAACTTCTTCCTGTGCCAGGCCTCCGGCAACGTCGGTGTCGGCAACGTCAACATGCCGCTGCCGCTGGCCCCCGTGACCCAGCCGAGGTGTCAGCGATGAGCTCCTTCTCCCAGCGCGATCCGCTCAAGATCGGCGTCGCCGGCATCCTGGTGCTGGTGGTGCTGTTCCTGCTGGCGGCGAACTTCGAACGGCTGCCGTTCATCAGCGGCACCACCTACACCGCGGAGTTCTCCGAGGCGGCCGGGCTGCGGCCGGACAACGAGGTCCGAGTCGCGGGCGTCAAGGTCGGCCAGGTCTCCGACGTCGAGCTCAAGGGCGACCGGGTGCTGGTCAGCTTCCGGGTCTCCGACGCGGAGCTCGGCGACCACACCACGGCGGCGATCAAGGTCAAGACGCTGCTCGGCCAGAAGTACCTGGCGCTGGACCCGCAGGGCTCCAAGCCGCTCGACAGCGACCAGCCGATCCCGCTGAACCGGACCATGTCGCCCTACGACGTCATCGAGGCGTTCAGCGACCTGTCCAAGAACGTCGACCAGATCGACACCGCACAGCTGGCGAAGAGCTTCGAGACGCTGTCGAGCACGTTCAAGGACACCCCGGGCGAGGTCAGCGGGGCCCTCAACGGGCTCTCCCAGCTGTCGCAGACCATCTCGTCCCGCGACGAGCAGATCGAGCACCTGCTGAACAACACCACGCAGGTCTCGCAGCAGCTCGCCGACCGCAACGGTGACTTCGAGAAGCTGCTCTCCGACGGCAACCTGCTGCTGCAGGAGCTGCGGGCCCGCCGCGACTCGATCTCCTCCCTGCTGACCGGAACGCAGGAGCTGTCGCAGCAGCTCACCGGACTGGTCAACGAGAACCAGGCGCAGCTCGGGCCGACGCTGCAACAGCTGGACAAGGTGACCAAGATGCTGCAGCGCAACCAGCAGAACCTGGACCGGAGCCTGAACGCCTTCGCTCCGTTCACCAGGCTGTTCTCCAACGTGCTCGGCAACGGCAGGTGGTTCGACACCTACATCTGCGGGTTCCTGCCGCCCGCCGTCGGGCCGATCAACCAGGAGGGCTGCAAGCAATGACGAACGCACCCTCGAAGAGCTCGAACCTCGCCAAGGTCCTCACCATCGGGATCGTGGTCGTGCTGCTCGGCGCGGTCGGCGGCTGGTGGCTGTTCTACGGAGCCGCCGAGCGCAAGGTCACCGCGTACTTCGACGCGGCCGTCGGCCTCTACCCGGGCGGTGACGTGCGGATCCTCGGCGTCCCGGTCGGCACCATCGACGAGGTCACGCCGCAGGGCAAGCAGGTCAAGGTCGTCATGAGCGTGGAGCGCGACACCGCGATCCCCGCCAACGCGAGCCTGGTGGCGGTCTCGCCCAGCATCGTCTCCGACCGGTACGTGCAGTTCGCGCCGGTCTACAAGGGAGGCCCGAAGCTGGGCGACAACGCGGTGATCCCGGCCGACCGGACCGCGACGCCGGTCGAGCTGGACAACATCTACCGCAGCCTCAACGACCTCACCCAGGCGCTGGGACCCAACGGGGCCAACAAGAACGGCGCGCTGACCGACCTGCTCAACACCGGTGCTGCCAACCTGGAGGGCAACGGCAAGGCGCTGTCGGACACGCTGCGCAACCTCGGCGAGGCGGGCACGACGATGTCGGGCAACAGCGACGAGCTGTTCAAGACCGTCGACAACCTGCAGCGCTTCACCGGCATGCTGGCCGCCAACGACGACCAGATGCGCCGGTTCAACACGCAGATGGAAGAGGTCAGCGGCAACCTCGCCGCCGAGCGCAACGACATGAGCGCGGCCCTGGCCGAGCTGTCGGTGGCGCTGGGCAAGGTCGAGTCGTTCGTCCGGGACAACCGGGGACTGCTGCAGTCCAACGTGAGTCAGCTGCACGACGTCGCCGCGGTGCTGGTCAAGCAGAAGGAAGCGCTCAACGAGTCGCTGACCACCGCGCCGCTGGCGATGAGCAACCTGAACAACACCTACAACGGCGCCTCCGGGACGCTGGACCAGCGGGCGATGTTCAACGAGCTCAACCAGCCGCCGCTGGTGTCGGTGTGCAAGCTGCTGGACCAGTCCACGCCGCAACAGGTTCCGCTCGAGGTCAGCAACGCCTGCGACGCGTTGCGCCCGGTGGTGGCGGGCTCCGAGCAGCTGCCGACGTTGGCCGAATCGCTCAACGCGGTGCAGAACGGCAAGCTCCCGCCGTTGCCGCTGCCGCTGACCAACGGACTTCAGCCCGCTGGAGGTGGCCGGTGATGCTGCCCGGTTCGATGACCCGGCTCGTGCGATCGGTCTTCAACCGCAAGTCGGCCGTCAAGGCCGGCGCGCTCGCGGTGGTCGGCCTGCTGGCGCTGTCGGGATGTTCCTCGCGCGGCGTCTACGACATGCCGCTGCCCGGCGGTGCCGACGTCGGCAACGACCCGTACGACGTCAAGGTCCGCTTCTCCGACGTCCTCGACCTGGTGCCCAACGCGGGCGTGCGGGTCAACGACGTCGCGGTCGGGCGGGTCTCCAACATCAACCTGGCGCCGGGCACGTGGGAGGCCGAGGTCACGGTCACCCTCAACGGCGACGTGAAGCTGCCCGCCAACGCCATCGCGCGGCTGCGCCAGTCCAGCCTGCTCGGTGAGAAGTACGTCGAGCTCGCCGCGCCGCCCCAGCTGCCGGCCTCCGGGCGGCTAACCGAGGGCGCGACGATCCCGCTGAACCGCTCCAACCGCAACCCCGAGGTGGAAGAGGTCCTCGGCGCGCTGTCGCTGCTGCTCAACGGCGGTGGTGTGGCGCAGCTGCAGAGCATCACCCAGGAGCTCAACAAGGTCATGAACGGCCGCGAGTCCGACATCCGCGGCCTGCTGAACAACCTCGACGAACTGGTCTCCGGGCTCGACGCGCAGCGCAACGACATCGTGCGCGCGCTCGACAGCATCAACCGGCTGTCGGCCAAGCTCAACGAGCAGCGCGGCAGCATCGACACGGCGCTGCGCGACCTCGGCCCCGGGCTGCAGGTGCTCAACGAGCAGCGCGGACAGCTGGTGACCATGTTGCAGTCGCTGGACAAGCTCTCCGGGGTGGCCACCAACGTCGTGGACAAGTCCCACGAGGACCTGGTGCACGACCTCAACCAGCTGGCGCCGACGCTGCACCAGCTGGCCGCCGCCGGTGAAACGCTGCCGAAGTCGCTGGAAACCCTGGTCACCTTCCCGTTCCCGGACAACGCCGTGGACGGCATCGGCAACAGCGACTACAACAACCTGTACGTCACGGTCGACCTGAACCTGAGCACGATCGTGGACAACCTCGGGCGCTCCCGCCAACCGCTGGTGCCGCCGCCCGGTGGCCTCCCGCTGCCGCTGCCCGGTCAGACGCAGCAGCCCCAGCAACCCGCACCGCCCCAGCCGAAGCCGGAGGAGCAATCCGGTGGCGGCGTGCTGGGCTGGCTGTTCGGAGGTGGCAACTGATGCTCACCCGTCGAGCCCGATTCCAGATCATCGGCTTCGTGCTGATCGCGCTGATCGGTTGCAGCTACGCCGGTTTCAAGTACGCGGGCCTGGACCGCCTCTTCGGCAACCGCGGCTACGAGGTGTCGCTGCAGCTGGCCAGCACCGGTGGTGTCTTCGAGAACGCCGAGGTCACCTACCGGGGCGTGCCGATCGGCCGCGTCGGCGAGCTCAAGCTCACCGACGCCGGCGTCCAGGTCCCGCTGGACATCGAGGAGGACGCGCCCGCCATCCCGTCCAACGTGGAGGCCGTGGTCACCAACCGCTCGGCGGTCGGTGAGCAGTACGTCGACCTGCGTCCCAAGCAGGACAAGGGCCCGTACCTCGCGGAGGGCTCGGTCATCGCCGAATCCCAGGCCACCACACCGCTGCCGGTGCAGGACCTGATGATGAACCTGGACGGGTTCGCCAAGTCGGTGCCGCAGGACTCGTTGCGCACTGTTGTCAGCGAGCTGGGAACGGCGTTCCGCGACAACGGCGGTCACCTGCAGACCATCTTGGACACCTCGCGGGAGTTCACCACGCAGGCGCAGAACCACCTGCCGCAGACGGTGCAGCTGCTGGAGGACGGCAAGACCGTGCTGGCCACCCAGAACGACCAGGGCTCGGCGATCAAGTCCTTCAGCAAGGACCTGAACCTGCTGTCGCAGTCGCTGGAGCGCTCCGACGGCGACCTGCGCGGCGTGATCCAGAAGGCCCCGCCCGCCGCCGTGCAGCTGTCCGGCCTGATCAAGGACAATCCCCGGATCGGGCCGCTGCTGGCGAACCTGACCACGACCTCGCAACTGCTGTCGTCCCACGTGGACGGCATGGAGCAGCTGTTCATCAGCTACCCGGCGCAGGTCGCGGTGTCCAACACGGTCGTCCCCGGGGATGGCACCGCTCACTTCGGACTGGTTCTCAACCTGTTCGACCCGATGCCGTGTACCAAGGGGTATGAGGGAACGCCGGAACGGGCGGGCAACGACATGTCGCCCGCGCCGTTGAACAAGAACGCGCACTGCGCGGAGCCTCCGGGCAGTCCGACCTCGGTGCGCGGCGCGCAGAACGCACCCGGGCAGTAAGAGAGGCAACACGTGACCGTTCAAGCCGACACCGCTCGCCGGCGGCCCAAGCTGTCGCTGGTGCTGTTCGTGGTGAGCCTGGTGTGCGCCCTGGTGCTCGGGGTGCTGTGGGTGCTGGCCATCAACAACTCGTCGGTGGCCTACGCCGAGACCCGCGACGAGGCTCTGCAGCAGGGTCAGGAAGCGATCATCAACTTCAACACCCTGGACTACAAGGACGTCGACCGCGGCCTGCAGCGGTGGGAGGACAACTCCACCGGTGCGCTGCGGGACGAGGTCAAGCAGGGCCGCAAGGACTACGCGACCCGCATCCAGCAGGCCAAGAGCACCACCAGCGCACGCGTGCTGGACGCCGGCATCGTCGAGCTCGACGAGAACGCGGGCAAGGCCCGGATGATCGCGGTCATGCAGATCACGGTCACCGTCGAGGGCCAGCCCCCGGCCAACAAGCAGGATCGCTACCAGGCAGAACTCACGCGTGAGGGCGACGTCTGGAAGATCAGCGGACTGGGCACCGTCCCGGTCGGCTGAACGGCGAGACCCGAAAGCGATTCGAGGAGTACAGCCAGTGCCAACCAACCGCCGTTCCGGCACGAACCGGCAGCAGCCAGCGGCCCGCCGGCCGAAGGTGGCCGGGCTGCGCAAGCGCCCCACTTCGCCCGCCTCGGCCGAGGCCGCCGCGAAGTCGGAGGACAACGACCAGGCCAACGGCACTGCGGTGACCGAGACCCCGGAGCCGACGGCCGCCGCCGAGGCGCCGGAGACCACCGAGACCGCGGACGCTGAGCCGGAAACCCAGGTCAGCGAGGCTGTTTCGGACGAGGAGCAGGACTCCGCGTCCGCCTCCGACGAGTCCGGGACGGCCGAGGCCGCGCCCGAGTCGGAGGGCGTGGACTCGGCGGGCGCTGAGCCTGAGAGCGCTGAGCAGGAGTCGGCTGAGCCGGAGTCCGACTCGACGTCCGGTGCAGCCGGGAAGCCGTGGGTGCTGTGGGGCGCGACGGCGCTGCTGTTCGCGCTGGCGATCTTCTTCGGCGTCGCGACCTACACGACCTACAACACCGGGCCCGCCGCCAACGAGGCGCTGACCTCGGCCGGTGCGACCAGCGAGGTCAACGGCCAGGTCAGCGACGGCATCGAGAAGCTCTTCTCCTACGACTTCAACGACACGGCCAAGACCGAGAACGCGGCCAAGGACCTGCTGGTCGGCTCGGCCGTGCAGAAGTACAACGAGCTGTTCGCCCTGGTCAAGCAGCAGGCCCCGCAGCAGCAGCTGATCGTCACCACCACGGTGAAGAACAGCGCGGTGACCCGGTTGGAAGGCGACCGGGCGGAGGTCCTGGTCTTCGTCGACCAGCACGCCATGCGAGCCAACACCGGCGAGTCCAACATCGGCCCCGCCCAGCTCTCGGTCAGCGCCGAGAAGCAAGGCGACAGCTGGAAGATCACCCAGCTCACCCTGCGCTGAGCGCCGGAGGTGGCGGTTCCACCTGGAACTGCCACCTCCGGCGGTCGTGCGGGACGTGGTCGCGTCAGGGGCCCACGTGGACGTGGGCGCTCCAGGTGGCGTGGTCGCTGGGGTGGGCGTTGCGGAGCTCCCGCGCTGCGTTGTGCAGGGCGTAGGCGGAGCCGTCGGTGCCGTAGCCGTTCTGCCCGAAGACCTCCGAGTAGAAGTCCGCGTGCACCTCCACCGCGCTCGCCGCGTCGACCTCCCACAGGGTGCCGATGACGTGCGTGAACCCGGCGAAGCCCAGTGCCGAGGTCAGCGACAGCGCTGCGGCGCACGGCAGGTCGGCGGCCGTGGCGACTTGACCGAGGTAGCAGAACTCGGCCTTGTCCAGGGCCACCTGCCCGAGCTCCACCAGTCCCAGCGGCCGCTGACCGTCCCGGTCCAGCAGCATGCCCGCGGCGGGCTGGGCCGGGAACTGCGAGCTCGGCTCGCAGATGTGCACCCACGGGTAGTTCGGGAGCATCCGCAGCACGTCGGTCGCGCTGGCGCTCTCCGTCGAGACGATCTCCGCCGTCGGCCAGTGCTGCGCGAGGACCTGGTTCTGCGGCGGCAACTCGCGCGAGACCTGCTCCGCCGACCCGGCCGCCACCAGCGCCTCGCCTTCCGGCACCGGCCGGGTCCGGGCGCGCAGCAGGCAACCGAGCGTCGGCGTGTACGACGAGACGACGCGGTCCAGCGCGGAGGCCCCGGCGTGCGCGGTCGCGGCGTGCAGCGGCAGGTAGGCCGCCGCGCCGAAGCAGCTCCACCACACCCGCGGCCAGCGCGAACCCGCCGCCGGGGTGTTGAGGTACCCCATCCGGTCCAGCACCGGGCGCACCAGTCGCACCCACGTCCAGTCGAGCACCTCGGCGATCGACGCGTGGTCGTCCTGCTGGGCGGCGGACAGCAGCGCGAGCGCCTGCTCGCCCGCCTTGTCCGGCGTGGCGTGCGGGATCGGCACGGTCAGCACCCGCCCGCCGAAGATCACCAGCACGTCCGAGCGGTACCGGCTGAGGTTGACGATCGCCACCGACCCGTCGCCGCCGACCCCGCTGAGCTCGACGAACGGCTGCATCCGCAGATGCCCCGGCTGCACCTCGCGGACCTCGTCGATCAGCGCCGACCACGCGTCGGCGAGTCGCATCCGGTCGTCGGCGTCGCCGAGGTCGGGGTCCTCGGCCGGGCGGTCCAGCAAGCGCCGCAGCCGCACGATCTCGTCGGCCAGGTCCGGGTGGTCGCGGTGCAGGACCCCGAGCTCGCCACCGCTGGGCAGGAAGTCGGCCAATATCGCCGACCGGCCGTGCTCGATGAGCTCCACCGCCTTGTCCGGCTCACCGGCTTCGATGGCGCTGGCCGCCGCGTCGGCCACGATCGAGGCCCACCGCTGCTGCGCGCTCGGCGAGGCCACGACCCGCTTGCCGCGCGTCATCAGCGGCAGCAGTTCGACGGCGACGCTGAACGACTCCAGCGCCTCCGACCAGCGCTGCTCCTGCGCGCTGATCCGGCCGGCCAGGGCTGCGGCCCGCAGCCGCTGCTCGGCGGGCGCGTTGACCTGGGTGGCGGCTTCGGTGAGCACCTTGCGCGCCCACCGGTAGTAGCGCCTGCGGCCGGTGCGCTGGTGCAGCGCCTGCAGCGCGAGACCGAGCTGGATGGACACCGCCGCCCGTCCCGGCGTGGTCTCCGGCATCGCGATCAGCGCCTGGTCGAACAGCTCGATGGCGGTCTCGACGTCCTGCGCGCGCCCGGCCCGCTGGAACCGGTGCGCCAGCACCGCGCCCAGCTGCACCCACGCGATGTGCTGGGTCCGGGGCACCGAGTCCTTGGCCGCCTCGCGCGCCAGGTCGGCGGCGCGGTCCAGGTCGTCGCGGTTCTCGCCGTGCTCGTAGCGGACCAGCAGGCTGGTGTTGAGCGCGGTGATCATCCGCGCGCGCCGGGAGGGCGTGGCGGCCTCCACCGCCGCTTCCCCGGCGGTGACCGCGGTGTCCAGCGCCTTGGCCTCGCCGCCGTGCAGGAAGTGCCTGCGCAGCAGGATCGCGTAGCCGCCCAGCGCCAGCGAGCGGTAGGTGTCCTCGGCGGCCATCGCCCGCACCGCGGGGGTGATCGGGCGCAGCACCCGGCGCAGCTGCCCTGCCTCGCCGGTGGCGTCGACGTGCTCGACGGTCGCGGCGGCCAGCTGCCAAACGGCCAGGCCCAGCTGCAGGTTCCCGCCTTCGAGCACCCCGAGGACGCCGATCAGCTCGTTGATCGCGGAGTTGAGGTCGGTGAGGTCGCCGTTGCGCTGGAAGCGCAGCCGCAGCGCCTCGGAGTACCGGCACAGCCCGCCGCGCCGGACGTCGCCGTCGGGCAGCGCCCCGGATCCGGCGTAGAGGTGCTTGATGGACTCGTCGAGATCGTCCTGGTCGCCGGTGCGCTGGTAGCGCCGCATGAGCGCGGAGCCGAGGTTGATCAGCAGCTCGGAAGTGGTGGCGTCGCTGGCCGGGGAGATCCGCGCGGCCTCCCGGAACACCGCGATGGACTCCTCGTCGGATTCCGCCGAATCGGCGAGCTGCGCGTGCAGCTTCAGCGCGTTGGCCAGTCGCAGCAGCACCATCGGGCGGCGCTGGTCGCGCTTGGGGGTCTGCGCCACGGCGTCGCGGGCGACCTGCGCGCTGTCGGCCGCGATCTGCGCCTGGCCGGTCTTGCCCGCGAGGTCGGTGAGGGCGAGCGCGAGGTTGCAGAAGTAGAGGATGCGGTCGCGGTCGCCGGAGTGCGCGGAGTTCGTCGCCGACCGGTAGTAGCCGATGGCGTCTTCGAGGTCGGCGAGGTCGCGGCTCTGCACGTGCCGGAGCTGCGCCGCGCTGCCGAGGTTGTTGAGCACCCCGGCCCGGGCCGGGTCGTCCTCGCGCAGCACTCCCGCGGTGTTGCGGAAGACCTCGGTGACCCAGGGCAGGTTGCTGAAGTCGAGCGTGGTGACGATCTGGTTCATCGCCGCGATGGCGTCGCCGTAGCGCTGCTCAGCGCTGCGCCGTTCGGTCCCGCCGGGGTTGGGACCGACCGCTTGCTGGCCACCGGCGCCGGGTCCGCCCGGCCCAGGTCCGCCGAGGCCCGGGTTGGTGCCGGTGTGCGGTCCGCCCGGTCTTGCGTCGGGGGCCTCCGGTGCGGCGTCGCCGTCGTCCTCCGGGGCGAACCAACTGGATTGTGGGGGTTGAGGGCCGCTCTGGTCCTTGCCTCCGGTCCAACGCTGCAGCCCGCGGAACCGCTCGCTCGCGCGGCTTGCATCGTCTGTCATCGGTCGTTTCTCTCCTGTGGCCTGCCGGGCACCGGTCGGGAAGCGGTGGTCGTCTCACGTTACCGGCGGAGGTAATTGTCGAGTAGCCCATGTGTTACTGGGTGGGATCGCCCCCAGAGGCATCACATCCCCCCGTTGGATGTAATTGCTGAGCTTCGAGTGAAGAAACTACTAGCTCTGCGCGACGGGTTCAGCCCCGTAGGGGAATGTTTGCGGCATCCCGGGGTCTCGATGTGGTCAAGCCGCTTCGACGGTCGCTCGGAGTCGATGTCGGGGCCGTTGCGTTACGACGTTCGGGCGACGGCCGTCCAGGTCACGCACCGTGCCGTCACTCACCGTAGTTGATCATGAACGGTCGTTTCCAGATGTTCCACCGCACCCGAGTGGTCTCGGGTGGTCCCGCGAATTGGCCTGAACCAATGTTTCCAAGATCGTGAAACCGGAACTTCCGAATTTCGCTCACGGGTTCTGGGGCGAGCCCAATCCTGAGGGTGCGCGAATTGGGGCAGATGGGGTTCGTGCGAATTGTGTGGCCTGCGTCGCGGAAGGGACGGGCCGGGCGCGATTGGCCTCTTTCGGGTGGAGATCGCGCGCGGCGAAGTGGTCCCGGGTGGTCTCGCGGAGCTCGGCGGCGGCTGCGCGGCTCTCCGGACGACCCTTCCGCGTGAACTCGGCGCGGTGTTCAGAGAGTTGTCAAGAGCCGATCGGCGGGGGTTCGCCAACGGCGTGACAGAACACCCTCATGCGATGATCAAAAGCGCCTGACCAGGTTAAAAGGCCTTCCTCGCGGTCACTCGAGGTGATCGTGTTTTCCGCCACGAGGGTGATCGATCGGTGATCTCTTGACTGAGAGCGCGCGCGGGTTCACTCTGGTCCTCAACGCGGGGCTGGGTCGCCATCGGTGGGCCCCCTCGACAGCTGGCGTCCTTCCGGCTAGACTGCTACTTTGCGCTGCCCTCTTATTGGTCTGTCCCGCACTTGACCGTAGGATGGTCGGCGCCATTGCACCCTTGACAGCTGTGCTAGCGGTCTGCGCGCTTGCCTGACGCGCGCTTTTCGCGGTGAGCATGGCTGTAGCCAGTTCAGAGTCCCGGAAGGACGCATCTTGGCAGTCTCCCGCGCGACCAAGGTCTCTGCAGCTTCCAACTACACGTCGGGGATCCCTGGGGCACCCAAGCGGGTCTCGTTCGCGAACATTCGCGAGCCGCTGAACGTGCCGAACCTGCTAGACCTGCAGATCCAGTCCTTCGAATGGCTTGTCGGTAACGAGGCCTGGTTCCAGCGCCGGGTCGACGCCGGCGAGGACAATCCGGTTGGTGGTCTTGAGGAGGTCCTGAGCGAGATCTCCCCGATCGAGGACTTCTCCGGATCGATGTCGCTGTCTTTCTCCGATCCGCGCTTCGACGAGGTCAAGGCCTCCGTCGGGGAGTGCACGGACAAGGACATGACCTACGCGGCCCCGCTGTTCGTCACCGCTGAATTCACCAACCACTCGACTGGCGAGATCAAGAGCCAGACGGTGTTCATGGGTGACTTCCCGATGATGACCGACAAGGGCACCTTCATCATCAACGGAACCGAGCGGGTCGTCGTCTCCCAGCTCGTGCGTTCCCCCGGTGTCTACTTCGACCAGTCGGTCGACAAGACCACCGACAAGGACGTCTTCAGCGTCAAGATCATCCCCAGCCGCGGTGCGTGGCTGGAGTTCGACGTCGACAAGCGCGACACCGTCGGTGTCCGCATCGACCGCAAGCGCCGTCAGCCGGTCACCGTGCTGCTCAAGGCGCTGGGCTGGTCGACCGAGGCCATCCGCGAGCGCTTCGGCTTCTCCGAAACGCTGATGGCGACCCTCGAGAAGGACCACACCGGCGGCACCGACGAGGCGCTGCTGGACATCTACCGCAAGCTGCGCCCGGGCGAACCGCCGACGAAGGAGAGCGCGCAGACCCTCCTGGAGAACCTGTTCTTCAAGGAGAAGCGCTACGACCTGGCTCGCGTCGGTCGCTACAAGGTCAACAAGAAGATCGGTCTCTCCCAGTCCTACGAGACCGGGGTGCTGACCGAAGAGGACATCGTCACCACGATCGAGTACCTGGTCCGCCTGCACGCGGGTGAGACCGAGATGCCCGCTCGCGGTGAGGACGCCGGCGACAACATCCCGGTCGAGGTCGACGACATCGACCACTTCGGCAACCGCCGCCTGCGCACCGTCGGCGAACTGATCCAGAACCAGGTCCGGGTGGGCCTGTCGCGCATGGAGCGCGTCGTCCGCGAGCGGATGACCACGCAGGACGTCGAGGCGATCACGCCGCAGACCCTGATCAACATCCGCCCGATCACGGCGGCGATCCGGGAGTTCTTCGGCACCTCGCAGCTGTCGCAGTTCATGGACCAGACCAACCCGATCGCGGGTCTGACGCACAAGCGTCGTCTCTCCGCGCTCGGCCCGGGCGGTCTGTCCCGTGAGCGCGCCGGCATGGAAGTCCGAGACGTGCACCCCTCGCACTACGGCCGCATGTGCCCGATCGAGACGCCGGAAGGCCCGAACATCGGTCTGATCGGCTCGCTGGCCACCTTCGCGCGGGTCAACCCGTTCGGCTTCATCGAGACGCCGTACCGCAAGGTCGTCGACGGCCGGGTCACCGACCAGATCGACTACCTGACGGCCGATGAAGAGGACCGCTACGTCAAGGCCCAGGCCAACGCGGTGATCGACGACGAGGGCAACTTCGTCGACGAGCGCGTGCTGGGTCGGCGGAAGGGCGGCGAGGTCGAGCTGCTCGCCCCCACCGAGATCGACTACATGGACGTCTCGCCGCGGCAGATGGTCTCCGCCGCGACCGCGATGATCCCGTTCCTGGAGCACGACGACGCCAACCGCGCCCTGATGGGTGCGAACATGCAGCGTCAGGCGGTGCCGCTGCTGCGCAGCGAGTCCCCGCTGGTCGGCACCGGCATGGAGCTGCGCGCCGCGGTCGACGCCGGTGACGTGATCACCGCCGAGAAGGCGGGCGTGGTCGAGGAGCTGACCGCCGACTTCGTCACGATCATGGCCGACGACGGCACCCGCCGCTCGTACCGGATGGAGAAGTTCTCCCGGTCCAACCACGGCACCTGCATCAACCAGAAGCCGATCGTCAACGAGGGCGACCGGATCGAGGCCGGGCAGGTCATCGCGGACGGACCGTGCACCGAGAACGGCGAGATGGCCCTGGGCAAGAACCTGCTCGTGGCGATCATGCCGTGGGAGGGGCACAACTACGAGGACGCGATCATCCTGAGCCAGCGCCTGGTGCAGGACGACGTGCTCACCTCGATCCACATCGAGGAGCACGAGGTCGACGCCCGCGACACCAAGCTCGGTGCCGAGGAGATCACCCGGGACATCCCGAACGTCTCCGACGACGTGCTGGCCGACCTCGACGAGCGCGGCATCATCCGCATCGGTGCCGAGGTGCAGGGCGGCGACATCCTGGTCGGCAAGGTCACCCCGAAGGGCGAGACCGAGCTGACCCCGGAGGAGCGGCTGCTGCGCGCCATCTTCGGCGAGAAGGCCCGCGAGGTCCGCGACACCTCGCTGAAGGTGCCGCACGGCGAGACCGGCAAGGTCATCGGCGTCCGCGTGTTCAACCGCGAGGACGACGACGAGCTGCCCCCGGGCGTCAACCAGCTGGTGCGGGTCTACGTCGCGCAGAAGCGCAAGATCCAGGACGGCGACAAGCTCGCCGGCCGCCACGGCAACAAGGGCGTCATCGGCAAGATCCTGCCCGCCGAGGACATGCCGTTCCTGTCCGACGGCACCCCGGTCGACATCATCCTGAACACCCACGGTGTTCCGCGACGGATGAACATCGGCCAGGTGCTGGAGACGCACCTCGGCTGGATCGCCTCGCGCGGTTGGACGATCGACCCCGATGCCGAGTGGGCCAAGCGCCTGCCGGAGGAGCTGCTCGACGTCGAGCCCGGGACCAACACCGCCAGCCCCGTCTTCGACGGTGTGCGGGAGGAGGAGATCACCGGTCTGCTCAGCTCGACCAAGCCGAACCGCGACGGCGACCGGATGGTCGGCGGGGACGGCAAGGCGCAGCTGTTCGACGGCCGCAGCGGTGAGCCGTACCCGTACCCGACCGCGGTCGGCTACATGTACATCCTCAAGCTGTCGCACCTGGTGGACGACAAGATCCACGCCCGTTCCACCGGCCCGTACTCGATGATCACCCAGCAGCCGCTGGGCGGTAAGGCGCAGTTCGGTGGTCAGCGCTTCGGTGAGATGGAGTGCTGGGCCATGCAGGCCTACGGTGCGGCGTACACGCTGCAGGAACTGTTGACGATCAAGTCCGACGACGTGGTGGGCCGCGTCAAGGTCTACGAAGCGATCGTCAAGGGCGAGAACATCCCCGAGCCGGGTATCCCGGAGTCGTTCAAGGTGCTGCTGAAGGAGCTTCAGTCGCTGTGCCTGAACGTCGAGGTGCTCTCCAGCGATGGCGCCGCGATCGAGATGCGCGACACCGAGGACGAGGACCTGGAGCGAGCCGCTGCCAACCTCGGCATCAACCTGTCGCGCAACGAGAACCCGTCGGTGGACGACATCGCGCACTGACCCTCGCCGCCGGCCCGCGGGACTGATCTCGCGGGCCGGCGACCGACCCAACCTGGCACTTGCTTCAACCGGTGGCACCGGGAGAGGCACCATTCGACCAAGGGAGAAGACCCGACGTGCTTGACGTCAACTTCTTCGATGAACTCCGCATCGGCCTCGCCACGGCCGACGACATCCGCCAGTGGTCGTACGGCGAGGTCAAGAAGCCCGAGACCATCAACTACCGAACCCTGAAGCCGGAGAAGGACGGGCTCTTCTGCGAGAAGATCTTCGGTCCGACCCGGGACTGGGAGTGCTACTGCGGTAAGTACAAGCGGGTCCGCTTCAAGGGCATCATCTGCGAGCGCTGCGGTGTCGAGGTCACCCGCGCCAAGGTGCGCCGCGAGCGGATGGGTCACATCGAGCTGGCCGCCGCGGTCACCCACATCTGGTACTTCAAGGGCGTTCCCTCGCGGCTGGGCTACCTGCTGGACCTGGCCCCGAAGGACCTCGAGAAGATCATCTACTTCGCGGCTTACGTGATCACCGGTGTGAACACCGAGCTGCGGCACAACGACCTGTCGACGCTGGAGAGCGAGATCAGCGTCGAGCGCAAGCGCGTCGCCGACCAGCGCGACGCCGACCTGGAGGCCCGGGCCCAGAAGCTCGAGACCGACCTGGCCGCGCTCGAGGCCGAAGGCGCCAAGAGCGACCAGCGCCGCAAGGTCAAGGAAGGCGCCGAGCGCGAGATGAAGCAGCTGCGCGACCGCGCGCAGCGCGAGCTCGACAAGCTCGACGAGATCTGGGACACCTTCACCAAGCTGGAGCCGCGTCAGCTCATCGCCGACGAGGTCCTCTACCGCGAACTCTACGACCGGTACGGCGAGTACTTCACCGGTGGCATGGGCGCGGAGGCGATCCAAACGCTGCTGGCGAACTTCGACATCGGCGCCGAGGCCGAGTCGCTGCGCGAGACCATCCGCAGCGGCAAG
This sequence comes from Saccharopolyspora mangrovi, assembly GCF_035320975.1. NCBI lineage: Bacteria > Bacillati > Actinomycetota > Actinomycetes > Pseudonocardiales > Pseudonocardiaceae > Saccharopolyspora > Saccharopolyspora mangrovi. The sequence continues at coordinate 80,983 of NZ_JAWLNX010000009.1, forward strand.
GGCCAGAAGAAGCTGCGCGCCCTCAAGCGGCTCAAGGTCGTGGCGGCCTTCCAGGCCACCGGCAACGACCCGAGCGGCATGGTGCTCAACTGCGTGCCGGTCATCCCGCCGGACCTGCGTCCGATGGTGCAGCTCGACGGTGGTCGCTTCGCGACCTCCGACCTCAACGACCTGTACCGCCGCGTGATCAACCGCAACAACCGCCTCAAGCGACTGATCGACCTCGGTGCGCCCGAGATCATCGTCAACAACGAGAAGCGGATGCTGCAGGAGTCCGTGGACGCGCTGTTCGACAACGGCCGTCGCGGGCGTCCGGTCACCGGCCCGGGTAACCGGCCGCTGAAGTCGCTGTCCGACCTGCTCAAGGGCAAGCAGGGTCGTTTCCGCCAGAACCTGCTGGGCAAGCGAGTCGACTACTCGGGCCGTTCGGTCATCGTCGTCGGCCCGCAGCTGAAGCTGCACCAGTGCGGTCTGCCGAAGGAAATGGCCGTCGAGCTGTTCAAGCCCTTCGTCATGAAGCGGCTGGTCGACCTCAACCACGCGCAGAACATCAAGTCCGCCAAGCGGATGGTGGAGCGCCAGCGCCCGCAGGTGTGGGACGTGCTGGAAGAGGTCATCGCCGAGCACCCGGTGCTGCTCAACCGTGCTCCCACGCTGCACCGCCTGGGCATCCAGGCCTTCGAGCCGCAGCTGGTGGAGGGCAAGGCCATCCAGCTGCACCCGCTGGTCTGCGAGGCGTTCAACGCCGACTTCGACGGTGACCAGATGGCGGTCCACCTGCCGCTGTCGGCCGAGGCCCAGGCCGAGGCCCGGGTCCTGATGCTGTCCAGCAACAACATCCTGTCGCCGGCTTCCGGCCGGCCGCTGGCGATGCCGCGTCTGGACATGGTCACGGGCCTGTACCACCTGACCCGCCTGGTCGAGGGCGCCAAGGGCGAAGACCTGGCGTTCTCGTCGGTCGGCGAGGCGATCATGTCCTTCGACCGCGGCGTGCTGGACCTGCAGGCCAAGGTCAAGATCCGGCTGCGGGACCTGGTGCCCAACGCCGAGCAGATGCCGGAGGGCTGGGAGCCGGGTCAGCCGTGGATCGCTGAGACCACGCTGGGCCGCGTCTGGTTCAACGAGCTGCTGCCGGACGACTACCCGTTCGTCGACGACCTGCTGCCGAAGAAGAAGCAGGCCGCGATCGTCAACGACCTCGCCGAGCGGTACCCGATGGTCACCGTCGCCCAGACGCTGGACAAGCTGAAGGACGCCGGTTTCCACTGGGCCACCCGTTCCGGTGTGACCGTGTCGATCTCCGACGTGGTCGTGCCGCCGAACAAGACCGAGATCCTCGACAACTACGAGGCCAAGGCCGACCAGGTCGAGAAGCGGTACCGCCGCGGTGCGCTGTCCTACCAGGAGCGCAACGCCGAGCTGGTCAAGGTCTGGACGGCGGCCAAGGACGAGGTCGCCGAGGCGATGGAGACCAACTTCCCCGAGGACAACTCGATCAGCACGATCGTGAAGTCCGGGGCGGCCGGTAACATGACGCAGGTCGTTCAGCTGGCCGGTATGCGTGGTCTGGTGTCGAACCCGAAGGGTGAGTACATCCCGCGCCCCATCAAGGCCAACTTCCGCGAGGGCCTGTCCGTGCTGGAGTACTTCATCTCCAACCACGGTGCTCGAAAGGGTCTGGCCGACACGGCGCTGCGCACCGCCGACTCGGGTTACCTGACCCGTCGTCTGGTGGACGTCTCGCAGGACGTCATCGTCCGCGAGACCGACTGCGGCACCGAGCGCGGCGTCAAGATGCCGATCGCCGAGGTGCTGCACGACGGCCGGATCATGCGTCACCAGCACGTCGAGACCAGCGTCTACGCCCGCACGACCGCCGAGGACGTCACCGACGCCGACGGCAACATCGTGCTGGCCCGCGGTTCGGACCTGGGTGACCCGGCGATCGAGAAGCTGCTCGCCGCCAAGGTCACGAAGGTCAAGGTCCGCAGCGTCCTGACCTGCGAGTCCGGCGTTGGTGTCTGCTCGGTCTGCTACGGCCGCTCGATGGCCACCGGCAAGCTGGTCGACGTCGGCGAGGCCGTCGGCATCGTCGCCGCCCAGTCCATCGGTGAGCCCGGTACGCAGCTGACGATGCGCACCTTCCACCAGGGCGGTGTCGCCGGTGACGACATCACCACCGGTCTGCCGCGTGTGCAGGAGCTGTTCGAGGCCCGCGTCCCGAAGGGCAAGGCCCCGATCGCCGACACCTCCGGCCGCATCCGGCTGGAGGACAACGACCGCTACTGGAAGATCACGATCATTCCGGACGACGGCGGCGAGGAGATCGTCTACGACAAGCTGTCCAAGCGTCAGCGGCTCGCGGCGATCTCGGTGGACGGCACCGAGCGGCAGATCTCCGACGGCGACCACGTCGAGGTCGGTCAGCAGCTGCTGGAAGGTGCGGTCGACCCGCACGAGGTGCTGCGCGTGATGGGCCCGCGCGAGGCCCAGCTGCACCTGGTGAACGAGGTGCAGGAGGTGTACCGGTCGCAGGGTGTGGGCATCCACGACAAGCACGTCGAGGTCATCGTCCGCCAGATGCTGCGCCGGGTCATCATCATCGACTCGGGTGCGACCGAGTTCCTGCCCGGTTCGCCGGTGGAGCGCTCGCAGTTCGAGGCGGAGAACCGCCGCGTCGTCGCCGAGGGCGGGGACCCGGCTTCCGGCCGTCCGGTGCTGATGGGCATCACCAAGGCGTCGCTGGCCACCGAGTCGTGGCTGTCGGCGGCCTCCTTCCAGGAGACGACCCGCATCCTCACCAACGCCGCGATCGAGGGCGCGAGTGACAAGCTGGTCGGCCTGAAGGAGAACGTGATCATCGGTAAGTTGATCCCGGCTGGTACGGGCATCAACCGGTACCGCAACATCCAGGTGCAGCCGACCGAGGAGGCACGGGCCGCGGCCTACGCGATCCCGTCCTACGACGACAGCTACTACACCCCGGATGTGTTCGGCGCCGGCACCGGTGCGGCCGTCCCGCTGGACGACTACGACTTCGGCCGCGACTACCGCTGAAGTCCTGCTCCGAAGTAGCCAAGAGCCCCTGCCCGACTCCTCCGGGCAGGGGCTCTGCCTTTCCGCCGTGAGGCCCACCGGCACATCGCGGTGCCCCAGGCGCGGGGTTGCGCGGGGTGGATTCGAATTTCGCGCGAAGTTGGAGTGCGAAAAACGGATGTCGAACTTCGCGCGAAATTCGAGCTGTGGCCGCGCAGCCGCAGGTCAGGGACTCGGGTCAGGCCTCGTCGGCGGGGTCGTCGGCCGGGGAGGGCTGGGCGTCGTACTGGTCGGCGAGGGCCTCGGCCTCGATCTTGGGCATGGGCAGGGTCTGCTCAACGGGGACTTGGGTCATGGTTCTGGAAGCTAGCCGAGGTCCGATCCAACCGGAACCGCCCTTGATCATTTCGTTGGGTTCGGCGGAGCGACCAGGTCTGCCCTGCTGCGCCGGCTCCGTCGGTCTCTGAGCGCGTGCCGTGGTGCCTCCCGAGCCCGGCCTCGGGCGTCGTTCGCCCTCGCAGCGATGGTCGTCCCCGGAACGGTCGGCTCCTGCGAGCACGTCCTGAAGGCATGAAGAAGCCCCTGCTGGGCAGGGGCTTCTTCATGTCCAGGGGACCGTGCCTGGGAGGGGACCACGGCGCCCCGGGGGTTCTTCGGGTCAGGCCTCGAGCTCGGCGAGCGCCTTGCGGACCCGCTCGACCTCGGCCTCCAGCTCGGCGAGCTTGGCCTCGTGCTGCTGGCGGGCTTCGTTGATGACGCTCTCGATGGTCTCTGAGATCTCCGTGTTCAGCTCGGCGGCGGCCTTGGACACCGCGGCGGCGGCGACCGGGAGGGCCTGGACGACGCGCTTGCCCTGGTGCATCAGGTCGGCCTGCCACTCGCCGTCCGCGGTTCCGGTCACCGTGAGGGTGAGCTCGACCGTGCGGGTCTTCTTCGCGGTGCTCTTGCGGGTCTGCCGCTTCTTCGGGGCCTCGGCGGGAGCCTCGGAGGTCTCGGTGGTCGCCGGAGCCGGGGTCTCGGACGAGGCGGGCGCGGTCGCGACGGCGGTGGGCGTCGTGCTGTCCGCGCCGGTGGCCTCGGCCGGGGTGGTCTGCTCTTCGGTCAACTGAATCTCCTGTTTATCGCGGGAGGGAACACCAGGATAGAACAAGTGTTCCCCATTCGTGCTGCGGACACGTCGGCGACGCGTAGTGTCGCCCGATCGAGTCACCGCTCCAAGACGGTGACCAGCGCTTGCAGCGCGGGGCGGAACGCTTGGTCGGAGGGTGCCGCGTACCCGACGATCACGCCGGGCGGGTGTGCACCGGGGTTGACCCAGTGCGGCCCCAGCACCTGGAGTTCCACCGAGTGCCGCCGCGCCCTGTCGAGAACCTCGCGTTCCGTGGGTCCCTCCGGATCCAGCTGCAAGGTCACGTGCAGTCCCGCCGAGATCCCGGCCGGGTGGGGCCGGTGGTTCGCACGCATCCCGCGCAGCGCTTCACCGAGCTGCTCGCGGCGCTGCCGGTAGGTCGCGCGCGATCGGCGGACGTGCTGATCGTAGGCCCCCGACAAGATCAACTCTGTCATGGCCAGCTGTTCGAACAGCGGTGCGTGCAACCCGCTGTGCCGCTTGAGCTCCCGCACCGGCTCCACCAGTCGCGACGGCAGCACCAGCCAGGCCAGGCGCAGTGCGGGCGCAAGGGTCTTGCTCGCGGTCCCGGCGTAGACGACGTTGTCCGGCGCCATGCCCTGCAGCGAGCCCATCGGCTGCCGGTCGAAGCGGAACTCGCCGTCGTAGTCGTCGTCGATGACCAGCAGGTCCTCGTCCTTGGCCCGGCGCGCCAGCTCCGCCCGCCGCGCGGAGCTCATGCTCACGCCGAGCGGGAACTGATGCGCCGGCGTGACCACCACGGCCCGGCTCCGCAGCGACGACACGTCGATGCCCTCGTCGTCGACCGGGACGCCGTGGACCGACATCCCGAACCCGGCCGGGATGTCCCACAGGTGCGGTGCCGACGGGTCCTCGAAGTCGATCGACGTCACTCCCTGGTCGGCAAGGGCGTTGCTGAGCAGCGACAACGCCTGCGTGTAGCCGTTGCAGACGATGATGTTGCCCGGTGCCGCCACCACCGCCCGCTCGCGCGCGAGGTACCCCGCGAGCGCGTCGCGCAGCCTCGGGTGCCCCTGCGGGTCTCCGTAGTCGAGGTCGTCGGTGGGCGCGTCGCGCAGCGCCCGGCGGCTCGCGGCCAGCCAGTCCCGGCGCGGGAAGGAGCTGAGGTTCGGGCGCCCCGGCCGGAAGTCCCAACGCGCCACGTCGGGCTGCGCGGGCTCGGGCGTGTCGGGCGGTGCGGGGGTCGCGAGGAGCTCGGCGACGACGGTCGGGGCACCCTGCCGGGCCACCAGGAAGCCCTCGGCGACGAGCTGGTTGTAGGCGCGCGTGACGGTGCCGCGCGCGATGCCGAGCTCCTGGGCGAGCGCCCGGGTCGACGGGACCCTGCTCCCGGCAGCCAGGGAGCCGTCCCGGACGGCCGCCCGGAGGGCCTCGGTCAGCTGCCTGCTATCTGGCTGAGCCAGCTCAGCAAACCATCCAACCGCCACGATCCCGACCTTACCTCCCGGTTTCCGGGTCACCGTGATGCTCGCCTCGGTGGCGAAAACGCCGATCGGACCTGTCGGCACACGATCGGTTGATAACCTGCTCAGCCGCTGGACAGTTGATCGACGGGAGTGCTGTGGCGGAGGACTTCGGCAGGGACATCGGTGCCGCCGAGCGCATGGTTCGCGAGTGGCAGGACCGCGCCGCGGAGAAGGCCGAGAAGTTCAACCGGCTGCAACAGCAGGTCGAGCAGATCTCGGTGACCGAGACGTCTCGCGACGGCGCGATCCAGGTGACCATCTCCTCCTCCGGCATGCTGCAGGGCCTGCAGCTCGCCGACAACGCGAACAACCGCCCGATGCCCAGGCTCGGGGCCGAGATCATGCGGCTCGTGCAGCAGGCGCAGGCCAAGATCCCCGGTCAGATGCAGCAGGCCGTCGAGGACACCGTCGGGCTGGCCGATTCCGCCGCCCAGCACGTCCTCGACCAGGCGCGCAGGCACTTCCCGGAGCCGCCGCCCGAGGAGGAGCCGCCGCGCGGGGCCAAGCCGAACGAGATCCGGCCCGCCGCGGCGGACGACCACCAGCCGCCGCGCCGCCTGCAGTCCCCCGGCCGCAGGCGGCCGGACGACTTCGACGACGACTTCGGCAACGGCTCCTTCCTGCGCTGACCCGGGGAACAACACATGCCTGATGAGATGAACGTCGTCATCGAGAGCCTCCGCACCCACGCGTCCAAAGTGGATGGTGTGGTGGACCAGCTGAACACGGCCGTCGATGCCTCGCAGCAGGTTTCGCTGGACAACGACGCCTACGGCATCCTGTGCCGACCGTTCGCGTGGATGATCGACCCGGTCGAGCAGAACGGCGTGGAGGCGCTGCGCGAGGCCGTCACGTCGATGCAGCAGATCGCCGATGACGTGCGCGCCACCGCCGAGGACTACCAGCAGGTCGACGACCGCAACAGCGAACTCATCCGCGGGGTGAAGCCGTGACGAACCCGCTCGTCGAGCAGCAGCCGGAGAGCAACGACGGATTCATCACCAAGGGCACCGGTGACCAGGGCTGGGCGTCCGGCATCGGCATCGCCGAATCCGTCAACGACGTCTCCAGCCTCAACGAGGGCTCCAGCTGGGTCGAATCCGGGCTCGCCTACGGCGGGCTCGCGATGGAGGGCGTCAGCATGGCTGTCGACCCGATCGGCACCCTGCTCTCCTACGGGCTGTCCTGGCTGATCGAGCACGTCCAGCCGCTCAAGGAGGCCCTCGACTGGTTCGCCGGCGATCCCGACGGTGTCGCCGCCTACGGCAAGACCTGGGAGAACGTCTCCAAGGCGGTCGAGGAAGCCGCCCAGCAGTACAAGACCGCCGTCAAGGCCGACACCGCGGACTGGGAGGGCGCCGCGGGCGACGCCTACCGCAAGACGGCTGCCGAGAAGGGCGAAGCGCTCGCGGGAGCGGCGAAGCTGGCAGGGACCATCAGCTCGGTCGTGACGATCATGGGCGAGGTGGTCTCGTTCGTCCGCGAGTTCGTCCGCGACCTCGTCGCCGACTGCATCTCGCGGCTGATCACCTACGCGCTGGAAGCCCTGCTGCCGCCGATCGCGTCGCTGGCGTGGGTCGTCCCGCAGGCGATTGCGTTCATCTCCAAAACCGTCACCAAGATCGTCGACATCGTCACCAAGCTGACCAGGACGATCAGCAACGTCTCCCCGAAGCTCGCCAAGCTCGCCGAGGTCTTCGGCGACATCATGAAAACCCTCGGGGACAAGGGCAAGGCCGGTGCTGGGGCGATCTCCAAGGTCGCCAACAAGCTCGACGTCGCCGGGCGGATGGGCGACAAGCTGGCGGAGAAGACGTGGAAGAAGGTCGACGAGACCTTCGGCACCGACGTCGTCGGCAAGCACAACGCCAAGTTCGGCGGCCCGGACGCCCCAGGAGGATCGGACTCCGGCGACGGCGATTCGTCCTCCGATTCCCGCTCGGCGCAAGGGTCTTCGTCGGCGGAGGGGCGTTCCACCTCCTCGGAGGACGGTTCGGCTTCTTCCGCCCGCTCGGGTTCGACCGCGGACTCGGGCGGCTCGCGAGCGGCGTCTTCGGGAGATTCGCCTTCTGAGGGCGGGGATTCCCCGAGCGGTGCTGTGCGCGGCGACGGTGATGCGGGGTCGGGCGCGGCTCGCGCGGACTTCCCGAGCACCAGCGGGCAGTCGCACGCCGATTCCGGTTCCGAGGCGCGGTCATCCTCCGGTTCGGGTTCGAGTGCGGACGCCGGATCGGGTTCGCCCGGGCGTGCCGATTCGGACGCGGGTTCGTCGTCGCACACCGGTTCCAGCTCGAACTCCGCCGGTTCGTCGTCGGATTCCGGTGGTTCGGCGCGTGCTGACTCGGGTTCGTCGTCGGATTCCAGTGGTTCGGCGCGTGCTGACTCGGGTTCGACCCCGGACTCCAGCGGGTCGCCTCGTGCTGACTCGGGTTCGACTTCCGGCCCGAGCCACGCGGATGCCGGTTCTGGTGGGCAGAGCGGTTCCGCGTCCGGTGGTGCGGGCACGCACACCTCCGACGTCCCGCGCGCCCCCGCGCAGACCTCCGCCGCCGCTGTTGACGCCCCCGCCAGGCCCCCGGAAACCGCGTCTCCGCAGGCGGCTCCCGCTGCTCCGCGTCCGGATCAGCCGTCGGGCGCCGCGCCCACCGGCGGTGCGAACGCACCCGCTGGCCCGTCGTCCCCCGGGAACGGGGCGCCGTCGCCGCGCGGTGGACGGCAGGGCTCGGGAGGGTGGACCGGCACCTCCGGGCATCCGGGAGCCGCCCGCAACGCCCCCACCCACGCGCCGCGCACCCCCGGGCACTCCGCAGGACCGCGCCCGAACGGCCCGGCTCCGGCGCACTCGCCGCGCGGCGGGCACGCACCGCCGCGCCAGAGCCCGACCCCGGTGCAGCCCGCCCGCGCCGGCGCGTCCCACGCCGCGGCCCGATCCGGCTCGCCGGTGCAGCGGCAACCCGCTGCTCCGCCACGCCCCGACCACCTGCGCACGGCGGACGCGCCTCGCACGCCGATCCCGGCGCAGCGCGCCCCGGAAGCCCCGAACAGCCTTCCTGACCAGCCCAAACCCGACCAGCCGACGGTGTCGACGGCGGAGTCGATGGCGGCCGAAACCCCTCCGAAGGACCAGTGGCAGGCCGGCCACCACAAGGCGAGCCACACGCCTCGCTTCGACATCTCGCCCGAGCTGCGCGAGAAGCTGGGCCGGGACCTCCGCGAGATCGAGGCCAACAGGGCAGGGCTGTCGTTCACCAGACCCCCGAAGGAGAACTACTTCGGTCGGGCCGAATGGGCTCGTCACCGGCCGCAGTGCTCGGTCGACCCGGACCGCTACACCGTCGAGATGCACGGTGGCCCCAACGGCGTGAAGTTCAAGGGCCACGACCTCGATGCCAAGGAACTCGCCGAGATCATCAAGGGCACGCCGGGCTACAAGGAGGGCACGCCGATCCGCCTGGTCTCCTGCGAGACCGGCGCCGACGCGCCCGACGGCTCCAAGAACTTCGCCCAGCAGCTCTCCGAAGAGCTGGGAGTCGAGGTCCTGGCCCCGAACACCAACGCGTGGGTCGACAACCACGGCAACATCTACGCCAGCGAAACCAAGGCCAAGTTCGACAGGGATGACACCGGCACCCCGCACCCCCGCCTCGACTCCCCGGGCGAGTGGACGGCCTTCCGCCCCGACGGCACCAAGGCGGTCCACAGCAGCCCCTACCCGCCAGGCCACCAACCGGAATGGGTCCGCCACGGCGTTCAAGCAGACGACGCCCACAAGCGCGGCATCTTCGGCCGCGGCAAGGACGAAGACTTCTCCGCGGACCCGGTCACGGGCCACAACTACAGCAACGCACCCCCACAGGCGCAGTACGCCCCGCCGCCGCAGAACCACGGCTACCACCCGCAGCAGGGCTTCCAGCAAGCCCCCCACCAGGGCTTCCCGCAGCAACCACACCAGCAGGCCTACCCGCAGCAGCCGAGCGGTGGCCACCCGCAGCAGCAGGGCTACCAGCAGCAGCCGCAGGCCTACCCGCAGCAGGGCTACCAGCCGCAGGCACACCCGCATCAGGGCCATCCGCAGTCCGGACCGGCACAGCCGCACCCGCAACCGAGCGCGCCCCCGCACTACTCGAACCAGCCGCATCAGGGCTACCCGCAGCAGCCGCCGCAGGGGTACCCGCAGCACAGCGCTCCGCAGAATCACCCGCAGCAGCCGACCGGTGGCTACCCGCAGCAGCCGCCGCAGGCCTACCCGCATCAGGGCGGGTACTCACCCCAGCCGCAGCACCAGGCCGCGAACCCGCAACAAGGCGGCTACCAGCCCCCGCACCAGCCTCAGGGCGGGTACGCGCCTCCGCAGCAGCCGACGCACGCGCAGCCTCGGCAGAGCCCACCGCAGCAGCAGGGCTTCCCGCCGCAAGGCGCGCGACCGAACGCTTTCCCGCCCAGCAGTCCTGCACAGCCGTGGCACGGGGCGCAGAACACCCCCGCCCCTGCTCAGGGCGGGCACGGGCCGGGGGCACAACCGCAGCCGTACGGGCATGCGTCGAACGCCGCTGCGCCGACTTCGCACCCGGCCGCACCGGGCACGTCCGGTCAACCGCAGACGTCGTGGAACAACGCGACTCCACAGCGCCCGTCGGCACCGCAACAACCGACCGCACCGAACCCGAGGCCGCAAAACCCCGGGCCCTCGACAGCCCACCCAACTGCTGCGCCCCAGAACGGGCCGGTTTCGCCTGCGGCGACACCGTCGAAGCCCGTGCTCGACGACTTCACCCCGGCGCAGTCCGGCACGCCCTCCGCAGCGGATGCTCCGGCGGGTTCCTCCTGGAAATCCGACTTCGAACCCGCGAACGATTCGAAACCCGCGCCCGTCGCGCCCAGCTCGCACGCGACCCCCGCGACGTCGAAGCCCGTCCTGGACGATTTCGACCCGGGCCCCGTCCACCACGAGGCACCGCGCACCCCGAACAAGGTCGAAGACGACTTCGCGCCGAAGGACCAGTTCAATCCCGCGCCGGAAGCCCCACAGGCGACGGCGAAGGGGGACAAGGTTTTCGACGACTTCGAGCCGTCGAAGCCTGCCGACGCTGCGACACCCTCTTCCGCTGCTCCCGAGCACGGGACTCCGAAGTTGGATGACTTCGATCCGAGCCCTGACAAGCCGCACGGCGACGACCACGCGGGAGCCGAACAAGAGGATCACGGTCCCAAAGGGGTGGAGACGCTCGACGAGGAGACGACGTTCGGTGCCGATTCGCGGGCACCCGTTGATCGCGGTGAGCTGCTCCAGCAGGTCGCGGATCCGAACTTCCGCGCTGATCGCGAGGCTTTGACATCGGTCAAGTCCTTTTACGAGCGCCACCCGCAAGGTGCCGATCTGGAGCACGGGCTGGAGCTCCAGTTCAAGAGGTACTTCGATGAGCTGCGCAGTCGTGACCCGGAGCTCGCGGCACGGATTGACCAGCTGAGTCACGAGGAGCGGTTGCAGGTTCACGCGTACACGCGGAACTTCTTCGAGGAGCTGAACCGCGCCCTCCGGAGCGGAGATCCCGAAGCGCTCGGACAGCAACGAGAACGGATCGAGGTGCTCTCGGGAGCGCTGAACCAGCTTCCGGATGTGAGCTGCAAGGCGCATCGTGTCGTCACGACTGACAACCCGGACTTTGCGCAGGCCCTGGCGGATGGCTATGAGCCGGGTTCGGTCATCACCGAACCGGCGTACACGAGCACGAGTGTCGCCGAGGACCCGAACAACCCCGGGGAGCCGAAGAGCAAGTTCCGGGGCCTGGTCGAGTTCCACATGGATCTCAAGACAGGCAAGGACATCCGTCTGTTCAACCCGAACGGCGGCGAGGCCGAGATCCTCGTTCCGGCAGGTTCTGCGTTCAAGGTCGTCGACAAGTGGCACGATGGCAAGACCTGGCACATCAAGCTCGAACAGGTGCACCCCGACGACCTGCCGAGTGGAGAACTTCCCCCACCACCGTCGTTGGACTACACGCCACCGAAGCGCCAACCGACCGGCAGCTCGGGATTGGATATCGGGAAGATGCTCGAGGGGGACTTCGGTTGATGAGCGTTGGTCCGAATGACTGCGGACGGTTGTGATGGACAGTACTGGGGACAGGACCGCGAACATGCCGGTCAGGCGGACCGTGCTGGGCGAAGGTCTCGCTTCTGAGCGCGCGCAGCGGTTCCTCGGTTCGGTGGTCGGGGCGATGATCGGTGACGCGCTGGGGCACCGGGTGGCTTCCTCGCGTTGGCCGGAGATCCGGGAGCGGTTCGGCGAGGCGGGTGTGACCTCGTTGGAGCCGGACGCCGAGAGTGACGAGTTGTCGGACGGCCTGGTGGTGCTGGCGCTGTCGCTGGACGCTCGGATCAGGTTCGACCGCGCGCTGGTTCGTGGTCTGGATCCCGTTGCCGAGCTGCGCGGTACCTATGCGCTGTGGACGTCGGGTTCCGGTGCGGTGCCACAGAGGTCCGGCTGGTTGGGCAAGCACCTTCCGCAGCGGTTGTCCGGTTCCCGAGCAGTTGACGCAGTCGCGGCAGGCCTTTCCGGGCGGCCTGTGAGCATGCTCGAGTTTCTCTACGCCGCCATTCCCGCAGGTGTGTGGTCGTTGCGCAGTCGAGAGGTCATCGCGCACGCCGAGCGGTTGTGCGCTGTGCTCGGGATGCCGGCTGAGTCGGTTGCCGCAGCGCAGGCTCTCGCGGTGATCCTGCAGCAAACCGTGATGACCAAGAATTTCGTCCGCGGTTTCGGTCAGGTCGTCGAGGTCGACGCCGACGAGTTCGGCCCCGGCCGCGAGGAGGTGCTGCACCTCATGCGGACCGCGGAATCCTTGGCGCGACCTGGCATCACGCCCGAGCAGATCGAGACTCTCGGCGACGGGTCCACACCGGCTTCGGCGCTGGCGATCGCCGCGTGTGCGGTGCAATCTGCGGGGACAGGTTTCGACGAAGTGATGCGGATCGCGGTCAACCACTCCGGCAACAGCGTGGTGACCGGAGCACTGGCCGGAGCGATCATGGGCGCGAGCTTCGAAGGTCTCGACGTGATTCCGCCGCATTGGGCCGAGGGACTGTCGACGTCGGCGAAGTTGGTCTTCCGGCTCGCCCAGGACGTTCCTGAGCAGCTCGAGGACTTCCCCCGGGACGACGACGAGTGGAATCAGCGGTACCCGCTCATCCTTGACAGCTCATCGAGCGCAGCGCCCCCGTTCCCAGCCTCGCCGATCGATGCCCACGAGCGGTTCCTGGGGTCGATGCTCGGTGGGGCGATGGGGGATGCGCTGGGATATGCGATCGAGTTCGACGACATCGGGATGATTCGTCACCGTCACGGCGGAAACGGGCTCACCGAACCGGTGCTTCGCGATGGGGTCGCTCAGATCTCCGATGACACGCAGATGATGCTGTTCACGTTGGAGGGGTTGATCCGGGCGCACGTGGCGCGGCGGATGAAGCCGACCGACAACGATCCCGTTCCCGAGGTGCAGCACGCGTATCAGCGCTGGTTCCACACGCAGGGGCCGGAGTGGCGCACTGCCGGCGGGCCTTACGCGCAGCACCTGCAGCGGCCGGACGGGTGGTTGATCACCAACTGGGAGCTGTTCGCCTCGCGGGCGCCGGGCAGCACCTGCATGTCGGCCTTGTCGAACTTCGCGCAGACCGGGGTTTCGGCTACTCCGCAGCACCGGATCAACGACTCCAAGGGGTGCGGCGGTGTCATGCGGGCTGCGCCGGTGGCGGTGTGGTCGAACGATCCCGCGGAGGTGTTCTACGCGGCCGCGGGGACCGCGGCGTTGACCCACAGCCACCCCAGCGGGTTCCTGTCCGCGGGTGTGCTGGCGGTGATCGTGCACCAGTTGATCCGCGAGGTGCCGCTGCGCGATTCGGTTCGGTTGGCGCGGGAGCTGCTGACTCGCTGGCGGGAGCACGAGGAGCAGTTGCGGGTTCTCGACAAGGCCGTCGCGCTGGCCGAGCGCGGGCCCGTGCCACCTGAGGAGATCGCGCAGGAGCTGGGTGGTGGCTGGGTCGGCGAAGAGGCCCTCGCGATCGGGCTGTACGCGGTGCTGGCCACCGACGACCTGCGTGATGCACTGCTTCTTTCGGTGAACCACTCGGGGGACTCGGACTCCACCGGGATGGTGTGCGGCAACATTGGCGGGGCGGTCTACGGGACTCGGGCCATCCCCGCGGACTGGCTGGAGACCCTCGAACTGCGCGGACTGGTCGAAACCGCGGCCAAGGACGCGCTGGCGGAGTTCAGCCCCGGGCCGCCGACCGATCCGGGCTGGGCGCAGCGCTACCCCGCCTGGTGAGCATTGAGGAGAAGGCGATGACCGACCCGCAAGGACAGTTGAGCTGGGCCGATCGTTTCCGTGGTGCGCTGCTCGGCGGCGCCGTGGGCGATGCCCTCGGTGCCGGGGTGCGGCACACCACGACCGCCGAGATACAGCAGTGGTTCGGGCCGCGCGGCGTCGTCGACTACCTCCCCGTCTACGGGCGGCGCGGAGCCGTCACCGACCTGACGCAGCTGACCGTGTTCACCCTCGAAGGCCTGCTGCGCGCCAAGGCCGAGGGCTGCACCGGGTTACCCACCGAGTTCGTCTTCGCCAACCACCTGCGCTGGCTGCACACCCAAGGCGTGCCGTGGGAGTACGCGATGTCGGCGTTCGTGGCGACCGAACCCGCGCCCACGAGCTGGCTGCTGGAACGCCGCGAGCTGTACTCCACCCGCAACCCGGCCGGCAACGCCCTCGGACTGCTCGGCCGCATGGCCGCGCGATCCCCGCTCGGTCCCGACGGCCGGCTGCACCCGCCGGTGGAAGCCGACGGTTCCGCCGACCACCCGGTGCTGGCCGCGCCCGCGATGGTGTGGTCCAACGTGCCCGAAGGCGTGTACTCGGCGGGCGCCAGCATCGCGAACCTGTACACCTCCGGCGCCAACTCCATCGCCGCCGCCGGACTGCACGCCGACGTGCTCGCGCAGCTCATCCGCGGCCTGCCGCTGTGGGACGCCGTCACCCACTCCGACCAGCGCAGGCTCAACGCCGCCTACCGCGTTCCCGGCGTGCCCGCCGACGTGCGGCGGACCGTGCACGCGGCCATGTTCGTCGGCCAGCGCGGCGGAACCCCCGGTCCGCTGGACATCGACATCGAGTTCGACGTGACCGACAAGCCCGGTGAGCTCGGGATCGCGCTCGCCGCCGTCGGCAGCACCCGCACCTTCGCCGACGCGGTCCACGTCGCGGTCAACAACTCCGCGGACAGCGCCGTCACCGGTGCGCTCGCCGGGCAGCTCGCGGGCGCCATCCACGGGCCCGCCGGGATTCCTGCTCAGTGGCTGGACGAGCTCGAGCTCCGGCAGGTCATCGAGACCCTGTGCGGTGACGCGACCGAGGCCTTCGCCCCGCCGCCACCGCCGCAGTGGGCGCAGCGCTACACCCGGGCGCCCCAGACCGGCCCGCGGCAGATCTCCTCCGGACCCGCGAAAACCGTTGAGGGATCGGCGGAGCAGACGATGGTGATGCCGGCGATCAAGGCCGACTCGCCCCCGCCGCAGGTCCCCACCCCGGAACAGGCCCCCGCCCCGGAACAGGCTGCCGCGCAGCCGCCCGTCCCCGAGCCGCCGGCCGCGCCGGAACCGCCTGCACCGCAGGAGGTTCCGCGCTTCGAGACGCAGATCGGCGCCCCGACCTTCCCGGCGCCGGTGAAGCAGTCCGAACCCGAGCCGGAGGCCGAGACCGAGACCACCGCCGTGTTCGCCGCGATCGGATCCGACCCGGAACCCGAGCGGGCCCCCGTCGACCTCGAGCCGCGTCCCCGCACGCCGATCGACCTCGACCCGGGCGAGGTGGAAGAACCCGAGCCCGAGGTCGAAGAACCCGCACCGGTGCCGGAAACGCCCCGGGTCGACCTCGAACCCGAACCCGAGCCCTACTTCGGGCCTGAGTCCGACCTCGGGTCTGCGTCCGAACCCGAGTCCGACCTCGAGCCCGAACCGGAGTCGGAGGCCGAAACGACGCAGGTCGTCGAGGCCGTTCAGGACTCCGGCGAACCCGAACCCGACGACGTGACCGTGGTCGACGTGAGCGGCATCGGCTCGCCCTTCGACCTGATCGCGGTCAGGGAGCGCGACGACAACGAGCCGGAGCCGGACGCGCGCTTCACCCGCGACTCCGACCCGGAACTCCGCTTCGCCGACGCCGAACCCGAACCGGCGCCGATCGACCTGACCCCGGAACCCGACGTGATGCCCGCGGTCGCGGCCCTGCCGTCCCTCACCCCGGAGCCGGACGAGGACCTGGACGAGTCCACTGCGGACCCGGCGGGCGAAGCCGACGAACCCGAGGACGACGTCGAGGCAGAACCCGAGGACATCGTCGAGGAAGAGCCGGAAGAGGTCGCGTCCGACGAGGCCGTTGCTCCCGACGAGGACGTTGCTCCCGACGAGGACGTTGCTCCCGAAGACGACACCGCCACCGAGGCGGAGGAGACCGTCGCCGAGCCGGCCGAACCGGAAGAACCGCAGGTCACCGAGGCCCTTCCGGCTCCCGGTCGCCGACGCGTGCACGCCAAGAGCGAAGGCCCAGGGGACGCGGCGCCGTCGCTGACCGAGCGGGTGCTGGGCTGCTTCCTCGGCGGTGCCCTCGGTGACGCGCTCGGCGCGGATCTGGAGTTCAGCACCGCCGCGCAGATCACCGAGCGCTTCGGCGAGACCGGACCCAGCGGCCTGCGCGAGGCCTACGGCGTGCACGGGGCGATCACCGACGACACCCAGATGACGCTGTTCACCGCCGAGGGCCTGGTCCGGGGCAGCGTCGCCGCGCGCACCCTCGGCTCCGAGGACCCGCTGCCCGAGGTGCAGCTGGCCTACCAGCGCTGGCTGCACACCCAGGGCGTCGAGTGGGACGCGGCCGCGGGCGCGTTCCTCGCCGACAACCCGGTTCCCGACGGCTGGCTCATCGAGGTCCCGGGGCTGTTCAGCACCCGCGCGCCGGGCAAGACGATCTTCCGGGCGCTGACCGCCTTCGGCGAGGGTCGCCCGGCCGGTTCGCTGACCGAGAAGGTCAACGACTCCAAGGGCTGCGGTGGTGCGATGCGCGCCGCTCCGGTCGCCCTGACCTCCACCGATCCCGCGGAGGTGTTCGAACTCGCGGCGCGCACCGCCGCGCTGACCCACAGCCACCCGGCCGGCTACCACTCAGCGGGCGCGCTGGCGGTGATCGTGCAGCAGGCGCTGCTCGGCCGCAGCCTCGACGACGGCGTGTGGCTGGCGCTGCAGGTGCTGGAGACCTGGGACGACCACGACGAGACCACCGCCGCGATCAAGGCCGCCGTGGACCTGGCCGCCGAGGGCGTGCCGACGCCGGAGCGCCTCGCCGAGGTCCTCGGCGGCGGTTGGGTCGGCGAGCAGGCCGTGGCCATCGCGGTGTGCGCGGCGCTGGTCGCCGGTGAGGACGTGGAGCTGGCGCTCAAGATCGCCGTGCACCACGACGGCGACAGCGACTCCACCGGCGCGATCTGCGGCAACATCGTCGGCGCGCTGCGGGGCGTCGGCGCGCTGCCGCTGGACTGGCTGGCCGAGCTGGAGCTGCGCGACGTCATCGAGCAGATGGCGCTGGACTGCGTCGCCGAGTTCGGCCGCGGCGGGTTCCAGCCAGGTCGCGCCGCCATCGACCCGCCGTCCGATCATGACTGGAACGAGCGCTACCCGGTCCGACCGCCGTGGTCGGCCGAACCCGCCACCGTCGGCGCGGAGGCGGGCGGGTTCCCGTCGCCGAAGCCGGCGCCGCGCCGCCGCCTCGACGGGGTGGCGCACACCGACACCGCTGAGGGGGACAGTTGATCAACGTCAGGCAGGGTGACCCGTTCCCGGTTCACCCGCCGTTCCCGGCGCCGGCCGCTTTCGGCGCCTTCCCGGACCGCTCCGCGCAGCTGGAGGGGCTGCTGCAGGAGCTGCGGGCGGTGGCGGGGTCCACCGAGGTCCGCTGCACCGCCCTCGGGACCCGCTACGAGACCGACGCCGGTGACGAGGTCTTCGAGCTGCTGCGCAGGCTCCGCGACGTCGGCTACACCCCGGACACCGGGGCCTGGACCTCCGCGGTGCTCTCCGGAGGCGAGCTGCGCACCTCCTACGGCGAACCGCAGTGGCGGACCCCGCCGGAGGACGGCCGCGCGCACCTCGACGAGCTGCGCTTCTACCCGCGCCGCAGCCCCGAGCAGTGGCTGCTAGCCCCGGCCTGGGACTACTTCGTCGACGCCGTCACCTACCCGGACGGCGCGACCGGACCGCTGCGGATGCTGCCGCTGTTCGACGGCCGCGACGCGCAGGGCAGGCCGCAGGTGTTCCGCCCGTCGGTGCCGTGGATCGAGAAGCGCGAGGTCTTCAGCTACCTCAACGGGGGCGAGATCGTGCTGTCGGCGATGTCCACCGACGCCGACGAGCTCGACCCGCACCGCCGCCCCGAGGTGCCCAAGCAGTTCCACACCGACGGCGTGTGGGTGTGGCCGCAGGCGATGGCCTACTACCTCGAAGAGCACGACATCGCTCCGCCGCCGGAGTTCCTCGACCACATCCGCCGCGCCCGCTACCAGGCGCCGACCACGGTCGCCGACGTGCGCTCGGCGGAGGCCAAGGCGCTGATCCTGGCGGCCGACCCGGCCTCGCTGCTGGCGCGGCAGCCGGCGGAGGCGTTCAACGCGGTCGGCGCGCACCTGGCAGCGCAGGGCGTGAGCAGCCGCTTCTACAGCTTCGAAGAGCCGGTCGGCGGTGGCTGGAGCATGCGCCCCGAGCCGGACGGCTGGTGGGCGGTGGAGGCCCACGACGACCGGCCGAACCCCAAGCACCGGTTCCCGGACCCGTGGACGGCGGGTTTCTTCCTGATCGGTGCGATGACCGTGGAGCGCGAGCGCTACCTGCGCGAGCCGGACGAGCCGCTGCAGGACTTCGAGTGCCCGTGGCCGGAGATGGCCGACGAGCCGCCGCTGTCGTCCTACGACCAGAAGTTCGTGGTCGTGCTGCAACCGGGCGACGAGCTCGACCGCTTCGGCGAACCGACCGGCAACACGGCGTTCGTCGCGGGCACCACGATCCCGCAGCGGAGCCTGCCCCCGGGCCGCGAGCCGGGTCCGTACCGCCGCTACCGGGTGGTGCGGGCGTTCGAGGCGATCACCGGCATCGCCCGGCCCGACCACGGTCAGGTCGGCGGCGGCACCGCCTACGTGCTGCCCAACTCGGTCAAGGTCCTCGCCGAAGAGGGCTGGCTGTCCGAGGTCTGATCCACCGCCTGGAACGGGGTGTCCCGCGTGGACACCCCGTTCCCGCTTGGCGGGAGGGTCTTGTCACGCGGGGTAGAGTGGCGTGCAGAAGTTGACGCGAGCTCGCACCTCATTTGTGGCGCACTGGCCGCGCCGGGTGATCGAGCAGGTCAAGGGGACCCCCGTTTTGACCCTCTGAGAACGGGGCGGGTATCTTTGTTTATCGGACCCGACGCCAATCGGGTCGATCCGCATGCCCGTGCATGACGTGGCCGCCTCGAGAGGAGGGCCGCGGCAGCGCCGAGGATGTGTGGAACTCCTCCGAAAACCCTCTGGGGTCGTTCTCGGTTCCGGCCGAAACAGGCGCTGCGGGGGGCCGAGGAGCGGGCGACACGCCCGACCTCGTGTGCGGGGGAGTCCCGAAACACAGTGCCTGACAGGTGCTCGACGCCCAGGGCACGCCGAAGCTCGAACGAGCGGCTGCTTGGTCGAGTACCTAAAAGACGCGAACGCTGACAGAAAGCCGGTCCATGCCCACCATCCAGCAGCTGGTCCGTAAGGGCCGCCAGGACAAGGTCGCCAAGACCAAGACCGCGGCGCTCAAGGGGAGCCCGCAGCGGCGTGGCGTGTGCACCCGCGTGTACACGACCACCCCGAAGAAGCCCAACTCGGCCCTGCGCAAGGTCGCTCGTGTCAAGCTGACCAGCGGCATCGAGGTCACGGCCTACATCCCGGGTGAGGGCCACAACCTGCAGGAGCACTCGATCGTGCTCGTTCGTGGCGGCCGTGTGAAGGACCTTCCCGGCGTGCGCTACAAGATCATCCGCGGTTCCGCTGACACCCAGGGTGTGAAGAACCGCAAGCAGGCTCGCAGCCGCTACGGCGCGAAGAAGGAGAAGAGCTGATGCCCCGCAAGGGTCCGGCCCCGAAGCGGCCGCTGCACGCTGATCCCGTGTACGGCTCGCCGCTGGTCACGCAGCTGGTGAACAAGGTCCTCGTGGACGGCAAGCGTTCGCTGGCCGAGAAGATCGTGTACGCGGCCTTGGAAGGCTGCCGGGAGAAGACCGGCACCGACCCGGTCGTCACGCTCAAGCGTGCCCTGGACAACGTCAAGCCGACCCTGGAGGTCCGCAGCCGCCGCGTGGGTGGCGCGACCTACCAGGTGCCGATCGAGGTGCGGGCCGGCCGGTCCACCACCCTCGCGCTGCGCTGGCTGGTCAGCTACTCCCGGCAGCGCCGCGAGAAGACCATGGTCGAGCGCCTGATGAACGAGCTGCTGGACGCGAGCAACGGCCTCGGCGCGAGCGTCAAGAAGCGTGAAGACACGCACAAGATGGCGGAGTCCAACAAGGCCTTCGCGCACTACCGCTGGTGAAATCTGGTGGGTCTTGCCCGCCAGCCGAACCGATTCGACAGCTTTGCACCTGTCACCGCGACTTGCACCTGCTGTTAGGGAACGGGGAAGAATCTCGTGGCACGCGACGTGCTGACTGACCTGACCAAGGTCCGCAACATCGGCATCATGGCCCACATCGATGCGGGCAAGACCACCACGACCGAGCGGATCCTGTACTACACCGGGATCACGTACAAGATCGGCGAGGTGCACGACGGCGCCGCGACGATGGACTGGATGGAGGAGGAGCAGAAGCGGGGTATCACGATCACCTCGGCTGCTACCACCACCTTCTGGGGCGACACCCAGATCAACATCATCGACACCCCCGGCCACGTCGACTTCACCGTCGAGGTGGAGCGCTCGTTGCGCGTCCTCGACGGCGCGGTCGCGGTGTTCGACGGCAAGGAAGGTGTCGAGCCCCAGTCCGAGCAGGTCTGGCGCCAGGCGGACAAGTACGAGGTTCCGCGCATCTGCTTCGTCAACAAGATGGACAAGCTGGGTGCGGACTTCTACTACACCGTCGGCACCATCGAGGACCGGCTCAACGCCCGTCCGCTGGTCCTGCAGCTGCCCATCGGTGCCGAGTCCGACTTCCAGGGCGTCATCGACCTGGTCCAGATGAAGGCTCTGACCTGGCGCGGCGAGGTCCAGAAGGGCACCGACTACGCGGTCGAGGAGATCCCGGCGGAGCTGGCCGACAAGGCCGCCGAGTACCGGGAGAAGCTGGTCGAGGCCGTTGCCGAGACCGATGAGGCCCTCATGGAGGCCTACTTCGGTGGCGAGGAGCTGACCGAGCAGCAGATCAAGGAGGGCATCCGCAAGCTGACCCTGGAGCGCGAGGCGTTCCCGGTGCTGTGCGGTACCGCGTTCAAGAACAAGGGCGTTCAGCCCATGCTCGACGCGGTCGTCGACTACCTGCCCTCGCCGCTGGACGTCCCGCCGGTGCAGGGAACCCTGCAGGACGGCGAGACCCCGGCCGAGCGCAAGGCCAGCACCGAAGAGCCCTTCGCCGCCCTGGTCTCCAAGGTCGCGGTGCACCCGTTCTTCGGCAAGCTGACCTACGTCCGGGTCTACTCCGGCAAGGCCGCTTCCGGTGCCCAGGTCATCAACTCGACCAAGGGCCGCAAGGAGCGCATCGGGAAGATGTTCCAGATGCACTCCAACAAGGAGAACCCGGTCGAGGAGATCCAGGCGGGTCACATCTACGCGGTGATCGGCCTCAAGGAGACCACCACCGGTGACACGCTGTGCGACTCGGCGAACCCGATCGTCCTCGAGTCGATGACGTTCCCGGCGCCGGTCATCGAGGTGGCCATCGAGCCCAAGACGAAGGCCGACCAGGAGAAGCTGTCCACGGCGATCCAGAAGCTCGCCGAGGAAGACCCGACGTTCCAGGTCAAGCTGGACGACGAGACCGGTCAGACCATCATCAAGGGCATGGGTGAGCTGCACCTCGAGGTGCTGGTCAACCGCATGAAGACCGACTTCAAGGTCGAGGCGAACATCGGTAAGCCGCAGGTGGCCTACCGCGAGACGATTCGCAAGACGATCGAGAAGTACGAGTACACGCACAAGAAGCAGACCGGTGGTTCCGGTCAGTTCGCGCGTGTGATCATCAGGCTCGACCCGATCGAGCAGACGTCCGACAGCGCGACCTACGAGTTCGACAACAAGGTCACCGGCGGTCGGATCCCGCGGGAGTACATCCCGTCGGTCGACCAGGGTGCGCAGGACGCCATGCAGTACGGCGTGCTGGCCGGCTACCCGCTGGTCGGCGTGAAGGTGACCTTGCTCGACGGCCAGTACCACGAGGTCGACTCGTCGGAAATGGCCTTCAAGGTCGCCGGTTCGATGGCGCTCAAGGAATCCGCCGCCAAGGCGTCTCCGGCGCTGCTCGAACCGATGATGGCGGTCGAGGTGACCACGCCCGAGGACTACATGGGCGAGGTCATCGGCGACCTGAACTCCCGCCGTGGTCACATCCAGGCCATGGAGGAGCGCAGCGGTACCCGCGTCGTCAAGGCTCTCGTGCCGCTGTCCGAGATGTTCGGGTACGTCGGCGACCTGCGGTCCAAGACCCAGGGTCGTGCCAACTACTCGATGGTGTTCGACTCCTACGCCGAGGTTCCGGCCGGTGTGGCTAAGGAGATCATCGCCAAGGCAACGGGCGAGTGACCCGCTGGCCGGCCTCGGGTGACCGGGGTCGGCCAAGAGGCGACGCCTCGCGAAGGCGACCGGGGAGCAATCCCCTCCAGACGGCGGCGAGCGGGCCGCGACCAATTCGGAAGCGCTCCGCTCGTCACCTACCCGACAGGACTCCGCCTGGCACAACAAGTCGTACGGCGGAAAGTTAACAAGTCCAGGAGGACAATCCAGTGGCGAAGGCGAAGTTCGAGAGGGACAAGCCGCACGTCAACATCGGGACCATCGGTCACGTTGACCACGGCAAGACCACGCTCACCGCAGCCATCACCAAGGTTCTGCACGACAAGTACCCGGAGCTGAACCCCTTCACGCCGTTCGACGAGATCGACAAGGCGCCGGAGGAAAAAGAGCGCGGCATCACGATTCAGATCGCGCACGTGGAGTACCAGACGGAGAAGCGTCACTACGCTCACGTCGACGCTCCGGGTCACGCTGACTACGTGAAGAACATGATCACCGGTGCCGCCCAGATGGACGGTGCGATCCTGGTGGTCGCCGCGACCGACGGCCCGATGCCGCAGACCCGCGAGCACGTGCTGCTGGCTCGCCAGGTCGGCGTCCCCTACATCCTGGTCGCGCTGAACAAGTCCGACATGGTCGACGACGAGGAGATCCTCGAGCTCGTCGAGATGGAGGTCCGCGAGCTGCTGTCGTCCCAGGAGTTCCCGGGCGACGACGTGCCGGTCGTTCGCGTTTCCGCGCTGAAGGCGCTGGAGGGCGACGAGGAGTGGGCCAACAAGATCGTCGAGCTGATGGCCGCCGTCGACGAGAACGTTCCGGACCCGGTGCGTGACACCGACAAGGCGTTCCTGATGCCGGTCGAGGACGTCTTCTCGATCACCGGCCGCGGCACCGTGATCACCGGCCGCATCGAGCGCGGTGTCATCAAGGTGAACGAGGAGGTGGAGCTCGTCGGCATCAAGGAGAAGCCGCTCAAGACCACCGTCACCGGTGTCGAGATGTTCCGCAAGCTCCTCGACGAGGGCCAGGCGGGCGACAACGTCGGTCTGCTGATTCGCGGTATCAAGCGCGAAGAGGTCGAGCGCGGCATGGTCGTCGTGAAGCCGGGCACCACCACCCCGCACACCGAGTTCGAGGCTCAGGTCTACATCCTGTCCAAGGACGAGGGTGGCCGTCACACGCCGTTCTTCAACAACTACCGTCCGCAGTTCTACTTCCGGACCACGGACGTCACCGGCGTTGTGACCCTGCCCGAGGGCACCGAGATGGTCATGCCGGGCGACAACACCGAGATGTCGGTCCAGCTGATCCAGCCCATCGCGATGGACGAGGGTCTGCGCTTCGCGATCCGCGAGGGTGGCCGCACCGTCGGTGCCGGCCGCGTCACCAAGATCACCAAGTGATGTGACGAGGACCCGCTTTCCGCTCGGGAAGCGGGTCCTCTCTTGTTTTGCGGTGACTTCGGTCCCGTAAAGCTACCCCCGATTTGGGGTGGTGCAGAGGATGTGCCATCCTATATGGGTTGCTCGTTCAGGGCGGCCGGAATTTCAGGCCTCCGCTCGGTTCTTCCGGTGCTGGTAGCCGCGATGAAGCTCCGGCCGCCTTGGTGCGAGGGCCTCACGCCCTTGTTCGGTGTTCGGCTCCGTTCTCCTCGGAATCCGATCCCCCGGCCGCTCGGTCGGCCGAGCAGGGCACAAGAAAGGTGTACGGGCCTCCGGGCCCACCCCATCGGCGACGTTCGAGGGGACCGGTCTGCGACAGCCGGGCGACACGCCCGACCGCGTGTACCGGGCACCTACACACCTGAACAGGGGCGGACTGAGAGCTGTGACGGCTCCCGGTAATCGGGGACGACACCAAGCTGAGGGCCGTGAGGGGCACCGATGGGTGCGCCCTGCACCCATGTACCTAACCGCGGCACGAGACTAGAGGAACGGCAAGCCACCATGGCGGGACAGAAGATCCGCATCCGGCTCAAGGCCTACGACCACGAGGCGATCGACGCGTCCGCACGCAAGATCGTCGAGACCGTGACGCGCACCGGCGCTCGGGTCGTCGGGCCGGTGCCGCTGCCCACTGAGAAGAACGTCTACTGCGTCATCCGCTCCCCGCACAAGTACAAGGACTCGCGGGAGCACTTCGAGATGCGGACGCACAAGCGGCTCATCGACATCCTCGAACCGACGCCGAAGACGGTCGACGCGTTGATGCGCATCGACCTGCCGGCCAGCGTCGACGTGAACATCCAGTAAGGCACGGCGACGAGGTAGCGGAGAGAACGAGACCAATGTCTGACAGGCAGATCAAGGGGATTCTGGGCACGAAGCTCGGCATGACCCAGGTCTTCGACGAGAAGAACCGGGTCATCCCGGTGACCGTCGTGCAGGCCGGGCCGAACGTGATCACCCAGATCCGGACCCCCGAGAAGGACGGCTACTCGGCCGTGCAGCTGGCGTTCGGCGCCATCGACCCCCGCCGGGTGAACAAGCCGCGCAGCGGCCACTTCACCAAGGCCGGTGTCACCCCGCGCCGCCACGTCGTGGAGCTGCGCACCGCCGACGCCGGCGAGTACGAGCTCGGCCAGGAGATCGGCGCGGACCTCTTCGAGGCCGGCGCAGTGGTCGACGTGGTCGGCACCAGCAAGGGCAAGGGCTTCGCGGGCACGATCAAGCGGCACGGCTTCCACCGCCAGCCGATGAGCCACGGTGCTCAGGCCGTGCACCGCAAGCCGGGTTCCATCGGCGGTTGCGCGACCCCCGGTCGCGTCTTCAAGGGCATGCGCATGGCGGGGCGGATGGGTTCCAACCGCGTCACCACGCAGAACCTGAAGGTGCACAAGGTCGAGGGCGACAACGGCCTGCTGCTGATCAAGGGCGCCGTGCCCGGCCCCAAGGGCGGCCTGGTGCTGGTTAAGAGCCCCGCGAAGGGTGGTGCGTGATGAGCTTGACGCTCGACGTCCGTACCCCGGACGGCAAGACCGACGGCACCGTCGAGCTGCCGGCCGAGATTTTCGACGCGCAGGCCAACGTGGCGCTGATGCACCAGGTCGTCGTGGCCCAGCTGGCCGCGGCTCGCCAGGGCACGCACGCCACGAAGACCCGCGGCCAGGTCTCCGGCGGCGGCAAGAAGCCGTACCGGCAGAAGGGCACCGGTAACGCCCGTCAGGGCTCCATCCGCGCGCCCCAGTTCACCGGTGGTGGGACCGTCCACGGCCCGCAGCCGCGGGACTACACCCAGCGGACCCCGAAGAAGATGAAGGTCGCCGCCCTGCGCGGTGCCCTCTCCGACCGGGTCCGCGCCGGCCAGCTGCACGTGGTCACCGGCGTTGTCGGCGGCGAGCAGCCGTCCACCAAGTCGGCCAAGACCGCGCTGCGGAACTGGACCGAGGCCAAGAAGGTTCTGGTCGTGCTCGACCGCCACGAGGAGCAGAACTCGTGGCTGAGCCTGCGGAACCTTGAGAACGTGCACCTGATCGACCCGGGTCAGCTGAACACCTACGACGTGCTCAACAGCGACGACGTGGTGTTCACCAAGGCCGCCTACGACCGCTTCGTCGCAGGCCCGGCCAAGGGCCGGTCGGTCAAGGCCGCCGCTTCTTCCGCTGAGGAGGCAGAGCAGTGAGCGCCGACCCCCGGGACATCATCCTCAAGCCGGTGATCTCCGAGAAGAGCTACGGGCTGCTGGAGCAGTCGCAGTACACCTTCTTGGTGGACCCGCGCTCGAACAAGACCGAAATCAAGATCGCCATTGAGCAGATCTTCGACGTCAAGGTCGCCAGCGTCAACACGATCAACCGCAACGGCAAGCGCAAGCGCACCCGCACCGGGTTCGGCAAGCGCAAGGACACCAAGCGGGCGATCGTCACCCTGACGCCGGAGAGCAAGGCGATCGAGATCTTCGGCGGTCCGGCCGCCTGACGGTGCTGATTAGGACGAGGTTGCTTTAGAAATGGGCATTCGCAAGTACAAGCCGACGACGCCTGGCCGTCGTGGCTCGAGCGTGTCCGACTTCGCCGAGATCACCCGGACGGAGCCGGAGAAGTCGTTGATCGTCCCGCTGAACCGCAAGGCGGGCCGCAACGCTCAGGGCAAGATCACCACGCGGCACAAGGGTGGCGGTCACAAGCGGGCCTACCGCCTGATCGACTTCCGCCGCAACGACAAGGACGGTGTGCCGGCCAAGGTCGCGCACATCGAGTACGACCCGAACCGCAGTGCTCGGATTGCTCTCCTGCACTACGCCGACGGCGAGAAGCGCTACATCATCGCGCCGAACGGTGTGAAGCAGGGCGACGCGATCGAGAGCGGCGCTCGGGCCGACATCAAGCCGGGTAACAACCTGCCGCTGCGCAACATCCCCACCGGTACCGTGATCCACGCGATCGAGCTCCGCCCCGGTCAGGGCGCGAAGATCGCTCGCTCGGCCGGTGCCCGGGTGCAGCTGGTGGCCAAGGACGGGCCGTACGCCCAGCTGCGGATGCCCTCGGGCGAGATCCGCAACGTGGACGCGCGCTGCCGTGCCACCGTCGGCGAGGTCGGCAACTCGGAGCACGCCAACATCAACTGGGGCAAGGCCGGCCGCATGCGGTGGAAGGGCAAGCGCCCGACCGTCCGCGGTGTCGTCATGAACCCGGTGGACCACCCGCACGGTGGTGGTGAGGGCAAGACCTCCGGTGGTCGCCACCCGGTCAACCCGAACGGCAAGCCGGAGGGTCGTACCCGTCTCCGCAAGCCGAGTGACAAGCTCATCGTCCGCCGCCGCCGTACCGGCAAGAAGCGCTGAGCAGGGAGGTAAGCAAACATGCCACGCAGCCTGAAGAAGGGCCCGTTCGTGGACGACCACCTGCTCAAGAAGGTGGACGCGCTTAACGAGTCGGGCAAGAAGACCGTGATCAAGACCTGGTCCCGTCGGTCCACGATCATCCCGGACATGCTGGGCCACACCTTCGCGGTGCACGACGGTCGCAAGCACGTCCCGGTGTTCGTCACCGAGGCGATGGTGGGTCACAAGCTGGGCGAGTTCGCCCCGACCCGCACTTTCAAGGGCCACGTCAAGGATGACCGGAAGTCGCGCCGCCGCTGAGCGGGTCTGTGACACGAACGAGTAAGAGCAAGGGGTAGCAGGATGACAGCCCGTTCCGACTCCACTGCGGCGGAAGCCCCGCACGCAGTGGCGCGGGCCCGGTTCGTCCGCGTGTCGCCGATGAAGGCGCGACGCGTGGTCGAGCTCATCAAGGGCCGGAGCGCCAGCGATGCCCTGGCCGTGCTTCAGTTCGCGCCGCAGACCGCCAGCGGTCCGGTGTCGAAGGTGCTCGCCAGTGCGATCGCCAACGCGGAGAACAACCTTTCCCTCGACCCCGACACGCTGGTCGTGCGCCACGCGTACGTGGACGAGGGTCCGACGTTGAAGCGGTTCCGGCCGCGCGCGCAGGGTCGTGCGTACCGGATCCGGAAGCGGACCAGCCACATCACGGTCGAGGTTGAATCTCGGCCTGCGGCGACCAAGTCCCGAAAGAGCCAGAAGGGGAGTGCCCGGTAGTGGGTCAGAAGATCAACCCGCACGGCTTCCGACTCGGCATCACCACGGACTGGAAGTCTCGCTGGTACGCCGACAAGCAGTACTCGGAGTACGTCGCGGAAGACGTCAAGATCCGCCGGCAGCTGTCTCGCGGGATGGAGCGCGCTGGGATCTCGAAGGTGGAGATCGAGCGCACCCGTGAGCGCGTCCGCGTGGACATCCACACCGCCCGGCCGGGCATCGTCATCGGCCGTCGCGGTGCCGAGGCGGACCGCATCCGCGGTTCGCTGGAGAAGCTGACCGGTAAGCAGGTTCAGCTCAACATCCTCGAGGTCAAGAACCCCGAGGCGGACGCCCAGCTGGTCGCACAGGGTGTGGCCGAGCAGCTGTCCAACCGCGTGTCCTTCCGGCGCGCGATGCGCAAGGCCATTCAGTCGGCCATGCGCTCGCCGCAGGTCAAGGGCATCCGGGTGCAGTGCGGCGGTCGTCTGGGTGGCGCGGAGATGTCGCGCTCGGAGTTCTACCGCGAGGGTCGCGTTCCGCTGCACACGCTGCGCGCGGACATCGACTACGGCTTCTTCGAGGCCCGCACCACCTTCGGGCGCATCGGCGTCAAGGTGTGGATCTACAAGGGCGAGCTGGTCGGTGGCCTGAAGCAGAAGCAGCAGGAGTCCGAGGTTCGTCCGCCGCGCGGCGGCGGCAACGACCGCAACGAGCGTGGTGGCCGCGGTGACCGCGGTGGCCGTCGCCGGGGCGGTGCGGACCGTGGCGGCGAGCGCGGTGCAGCTGACAAGTCCGCCAAGGCCGACAAGCCGGCCGAGTCGGGCGAGCAGCCGCAGGCTGCTGCGGCTGAAGAGAAGACGGAGGGCTGAGACGTGCTCGTCCCACGCAGGGTGAAGTGGCGCAAGAGCCACGCGCCGAAGCGTAAGGGCTTCGCCAAGGGTGGCACCCGGATCAGTTTCGGCGAGTACGGCATTCAGGCGATCGAGCACGGCTACGTGACCAACCGTCAGATCGAGTCGGCCCGTATCGCCATCACCCGGCACGTCAAGCGTGGCGGCAAGGTGTGGATCAACATCTTCCCGGACCGCCCGCTGACCAAGAAGCCGGCCGAAACCCGTCAGGGTTCCGGTAAGGGTTCGCCGGAGTCCTGGGTCGCCAACGTCAAGCCCGGACGCATCATGTTCGAGCTGACCTTCCCGAACGAGAAGACGGCGGTCGAGGCGCTGACTCGTGCGGCGCACAAGCTCCCGATGAAGTGCAAGATCGTGTCCCGCGAGGGTGGTGACTTCTGATGGCAGCGGGTGTCACCGCATCCGAGCTCCGCGAGCTGAACAACGAGGAGCTCGTGCAGCGGCTGAAGGAATCGAAGGAAGAGCTGTTCAACCTCCGGTTCCAGATGGCCACGGGTCAGCTGCAGAACAACCGGCGGCTGCGCGTCGTCCGCCAGGACATCGCCCGGATCTACACCATCATGCGCGAGCGCGAACTGGGCCTGACGGTTAACCCCGAAGGCGCTGAGGAGGGCGCGGCATGAGTGAGAAAGGACAGGGCGTGGAGCGCAACAGCCGGAAGGTGCGCGAGGGCTACGTCGTCTCGGACAAGATGGACAAGACGATCGTGGTCTCCCTGGAAGACCGCAAGAAGCACGCCCTCTACGGCAAGGTCATGCGTCAGACCACCAAGGTCAAGGCGCACGACGAGGCCAACACCGCCGGTATCGGCGACCGGGTGCTGCTGATGGAGACCCGGCCGCTGTCGGCCAGCAAGCGCTGGCGACTGGTCGAGGTCGTCGAGAAGGCCAAGTAATCAACAAAGTTTTGGGTAGTCCTGCGTAGTGGGTCAGGTGCACCCTGCGCAGGGGTTCTCAAGACGACACGGCGAACCGGCCGGTCGCCGGCAAGATCAGCGGCCGGCCGTTTCGCTTGTGGTAGTTGACCGCGCGTGTCAGGTCGGCAATTTGGCACGCCAGAGTGTGTCCGGGCACAAGGTTCGGGCACTTAGGGTCAGGAGTCATACGTGATCCAGCAGGAGTCGCGACTTCGCGTCGCCGACAACACCGGGGCCAAGGAGATCCTCACGATCCGTGTCCTCGGTGGGTCGGGCCGGCGCTACGCGGGCCTCGGGGACATCATCGTGGCGACCGTCAAGGAAGCCATCCCCGGTGCCGGAGTCAAGAAGGGCGATGTGGTCAAGGCCGTCATCGTCCGGCAGAAGAAGGAAAAGCGTCGCGCGGATGGTTCCTACATCCGGTTCGACGAGAACGCCGCCGTCCTGGTCAAGCCGGGTGGCGAGCCGCGGGGTACCCGCATCTTCGGGCCGGTGGCCCGAGAGCTGCGCGACAAGAAGTTCATGAAGATCATCTCGCTCGCGCCGGAGGTGCTGTGATCATGAAGATCAAGAAGGGCGACACGGTCGTCGTCATCTCCGGTAAGGACAAGGGCGCCAAGGGCAAGGTCATCCAGGCCATGCCGGCGGAGCAGCGGGTCCTGGTCGAGGGTGTCAACCGGATCAAGAAGCACACCAAGGTCTCCCGGACCGAGCGTGGCGCGCAGTCCGGCGGCATCGTCACCCAGGAAGCCCCGATCCACGTGAGCAACGTGATGGTCGTGGACTCGGACGGAAAGCCGACCCGCGTCGGTCACCGCATCGACGAGGACGGCAAGAAGGTTCGCGTCTCGCGCCGCAACGGTAAGGACATCTGATCATGACTACTGCTGAGAAGATCGTCCCCCGGCTCAAGACCCGGTACCGCGAGGAGATCCGCCAGGCCCTGAACGAGGAGTTCAACTACTCCAACGTCATGCAGGTGCCGGGCGCGGTCAAGGTCGTGGTCAACATGGGTGTTGGCGACGCCGCGCGGGACAGCAAGCTGATCGAGGGCGCGGTCCGCGACCTCGCCGCGATCACCGGCCAGAAGCCCGAGATCCGTCGGGCCCGCAAGTCCATCGCGCAGTTCAAGCTGCGCGAGGGCCAGCCGATCGGCGCGCGGGTGACCCTGCGCGGCGACCGCATGTGGGAGTTCCTGGACCGCCTGGTCACCATCGCGCTGCCGCGCATCCGTGACTTCCGCGGTCTCTCGCCGAAGCAGTTCGACGGCAGGGGCAACTACACGTTCGGCCTCAACGAGCAGTCGATGTTCCACGAGATCAACCCGGACAACATCGACCGCCCGCGGGGTATGGACATCACCGTCGTTACCACTGCCACCAACGATGACGAGGGCCGGGCGCTGCTGAAGCACCTGGGCTTCCCGTTCAAGGAGAACTGAGCGATGGCGAAGAAGGCGCTGGTTATCAAGGCGGCCCAGAAGCCGAAGTTCAAGGTTCGCGGCTACACGCGCTGCCAGAAGTGCGGTCGCCCGCGTTCGGTGTTCCGCAAGTTCGGTCTGTGCCGCGTTTGCTTCCGCGAGATGGCGCACGCGGGCGAGCTGCCCGGCGTGAGCAAGTCCTCCTGGTGAGCATCCGCCTGCTTCAGGGTCCCGGTTGCCCGGTCTGAACCGGCGACCCTTACCCTGAAGCAGGCACTACCAGGGCTGATGCCCACGCTCCGCACGCGAGCCGTGCTTGTGCACGACTAAACAGGGCCCCGTCACCGTGGCGGGAGGCCCCGAACTTCGTCCAGGCCAGAGCCCAGACGTCCGCCCGAAGGGCGTGACCGGTCCGGGGTCATCGGAACCAGACGAGAAAGGTTGAGCAGGTCATGACGATGACCGATCCGATCGCAGACATGCTGACGCGTCTGCGCAACGGAAACTCGGCATACCACGACGAGGTCGTGATGCCGCACTCCAAGCTGAAGGCGAACATCGCCGAGATCCTCAAGCGGGAGGGCTACGTCGCCGGCTCCCGCGTCGAGGACGGGGAGACTCACAAGAACCTCGTCGTCGAGCTGAAGTACGGCCCGAACCGCGAGCGGAGCATCGCGGGCCTGCGCCGGGTCTCCAAGCCCGGTCTGCGGGTCTACGCCAAGTCCACGAACCTGCCCAAGGTTCTCGGTGGTCTGGGCGTCGCCATCATCTCGACCTCCGGCGGTCTGGTGACCGACCGGCAGGCCATGAAGAAGGGCGTGGGCGGGGAAGTCCTCGCCTACGTCTGGTAAGGGAGGAGGAGCGGCTATGTCGCGCATCGGAAAGCTGCCGATCACCGTCCCCTCCGGCGTCGAGGTGAGCATCGACGGCCAGGCGGTGACCGTGAAGGGCCCCAAGGGCGAGCTTGCCCACCAGGTCCGCGAGCCGATCGTCGTCGAGAAGGACGAGGACGGCGCGGTGCTGGTCAAGCGCCCCGACGACGAGCGGGAGAGCCGGTCGCTGCACGGGCTGACCCGGACTCTCGTGAACAACATGGTGATCGGCGTGAGCCAGGGCTTCCAGAAGGACCTGGAGATCCAGGGCGTCGGTTACCGAGTGCTGCAGAAGGGATCGAACCTCGAGTTCTCCCTCGGCTACAGCCACCCCATCGTGATCGAGCCGCCGGACGGCATCCAGTTCGCGGTCGACGGCCCGACCAAGCTTTCGGTCAAGGGCATCGACAAGCAGCTGGTCGGCGAGATCGCGGCTCGTATCCGAAAGCTGCGCAAGCCCGACCCGTACAAGGGCAAGGGTGTCCGGTACGCGGGTGAGACCATCCGCCGCAAGGTCGGAAAGACGGGTAAGTGACCATGAGCGAGACAGCTACCAAGCGCAAGCCGGTTGGCAAGGACATCTCGACCAAGCGTCGGCTCTCCCGCGCCAAGCGTCACACGCGCCTCCGGAAGAAGATCCTGGGCACCGCCGAGCGCCCGCGTCTGGTCGTCACCCGGTCGCTGCGCAACATCACCGCGCAGGTCATCGACGACACCAAGGGGCACACCCTCGCGTCGGCCACGAGCCTGGAGTCCGAGCTCCGCGGCTTCGAGGGCGACAAGAAGGCCGTGGCCACCAAGGTCGGCGAGCTCGTCGCCGCCCGTGCCAAGGACGCCGGTGTCGAGAAGGTCGTGTTCGACCGCGGCGGCAACGCCTACCACGGTCGCGTGGCCGCTCTGGCCGACGCCGCCC
The DNA here is from genome assembly GCF_035320975.1 of Saccharopolyspora mangrovi. Lineage (NCBI taxonomy): Bacteria > Bacillati > Actinomycetota > Actinomycetes > Pseudonocardiales > Pseudonocardiaceae > Saccharopolyspora > Saccharopolyspora mangrovi. The sequence goes on from NZ_JAWLNX010000009.1 coordinate 114,015, forward strand.
GTGACGGCGGACTGGAGTTCTGACAAGTGCGTAAGAACGAGACTGGAAGGGACGCCTGATGCCTGGACGCACTCGGCGTGAAGGCGGGGAGTCCGGCGGCAAGGACCGCCGGGACCGCCGCGACGGCGGCCGTGGCGGGGCGGCCCAAGAGAAGACCCCGCAGTTCGAACGTGTCGTGACCATCAACCGCGTCGCGAAGGTCGTCAAGGGTGGTCGGCGCTTCAGCTTCACCGCTCTCGTCGTCGTCGGCGACGGTGACGGCATGGTCGGTGTCGGCTACGGCAAGGCCAAGGAAGTTCCCGCGGCCATCGCCAAGGGCGTCGAGGAGGCGAAGAAGAACTTCTTCCGCGTCCCGCGCCTGGGCGGCACCATCACGCACCCGGTGCAGGGCGAGGACGCCGCGGGCATCGTGCTGCTGCGTCCGGCCAGCGCCGGTACCGGTGTCATCGCTGGTGGCCCGGTGCGCGCGGTGCTCGAGTGCGCCGGTGTCCACGACGTGCTGAGCAAGTCGCTGGGCTCGGACAACCCGATCAACATCGTGCACGCCACGGTGGACGCCCTCAAGCAGCTGCAGCGTCCGGAGGAGGTCGCGGCTCGCCGTGGCCTGCCGCTGGAAGATGTCGCTCCGGCGTTCATCATGCGCGCGCGTGCCGCCGGGACGGGGGTCTGATCGTCATGGCACAGCTCAAGATCACTCAGGTGCGCGGGCTGGTCGGCACCAAGCAGAACCAGCGCGACACCATGCGCAGCCTCGGTTTGCGCAAGATCCGTCAGTCCGTGGTTCGCCCGGACGACTCGAACGTGCGCGGCATGGTCAATGCCGTCCGTCACCTGGTGACGGTCGAGGAGGTCGACTGACATGGTCATCAAACTGCACGACCTGCGTCCGGCCCCCGGTGCCAAGCGCGACAAGATCCGCGTCGGCCGCGGTGAGGGCTCCAAGGGCAAGACCGCCGGCCGCGGTACCAAGGGCACCAAGGCCCGCAAGAACGTCTCCCCTCGTTTCGAGGGTGGGCAGATGCCGATCCACATGCGGCTCCCGAAGCTCAAGGGCTTCAAGAACCGCTTCCGCACCGAGTACCAGGGTGTGAACCTCGGCAAGCTGGTCCAGGCGTTCCCCGAGGGCGGCACCGTCGGTTTCGACGAGCTCGTCGCCAAGGGCCTGGTCAAGAAGAACGAGCTGGTGAAGATCCTCGGCGACGGGGACCTGGAGGGCGTCAAGTTGGACGTCACCGCTCACGCCTTCACCGGCAGCGCTCAGGAGAAGATCACCGCCGCCGGCGGTTCGGTCACCAAGATCGAGCGCTGATCTGGCTCCAGTAGAAGACCCGCCATCCCACCGGGAAGGCGGGTCTTTTATTTTTCCCGTTTCGGGCCCCTTCTTTTTCCTGATTCCCACAACTTCCCAGTCGCGATACGGTGCGCGTTCGGGAAATCACCCTTGGCAGTTCACTTAGCCGGTTCGCGAGTTCTCCGGCCGCGATATGCGCGAACGACGTGACCCCTCTTCAGTCGAAAGTGATCCACCGAAGAGTTTCAAGCGAAGGTGGGCCCGGACGGCGACTCTTCGTCGGTGTTGCTGCCGTCACACAACTCCTTAGCTTTGGCGGCGCCGTTTCACCCGGACGGCGCTGGTCAATCGAGGGAGGAGCGACGGCATATGCGACCACGACAGGTGGGGCGGCGTGCCGTTCTGGTGATCGTCGCGGTGTTGGCCGCGGTTGTCCCGGGAGCAGCGGTGGCCCAGGCGGGCGGGCACACCGCACCGCCGCCCGAATCGCACTGCAGCTACCACTTCAGCACCGGCGAGACCACGTGCTTCACGACGCTGGCCGAAGCCACCGCGCAGTCCAGGGACGCCCGCGGCGACGTCATCCAGGCGACGCTGTTCGCCGACCCCAACTACGGCGGCAGCAGCTTCACCGTCTACGGCTCCGAGATGTGCGAGAAGGACGGCGTCGTCAACTTCCAGATCAACCTGCCCGACGACTGGAAGAACATCGTCTCCTCGGTGCAGCCGTGGGGCGGTTGCTGGGTGTGGCTGTACCCGGAGCCCGATCTGGGCGGCGAGCGCGACGGGCCGTTCAAGGAGAACACGCCCGACGTCGGCGGAATGATGAACGATTGCACCCAGTCCGTCGGTCTGAGCTGAGGGGATTTCGCGATGCACGCACGAACGATCCGCGCTCTGGTGGCCTCCGCGAGCGTGCTGGGCGCGCTGGCCGTGCCCGCCACCGCCAACGCCGAGGACGCCGGCGTGATCAACGCTCGGGGTGTCAACGCCGCTGACGAGCCGACGGTGCGCGAGCTGCTGGAGAAGTGCGACAACGGCACCGACAGCTGCGTGTTCCACCCGGCGGGCGAGCCCGAGTACTTCACCGCGGACGCCAAGCAGGTCGGCGACCCGGTCTACAACTGCACCCCCGACGACCAGCGCCACAACGTCAGCTGGTCGGACACCACCTCGCAGAGCAACAGCGTCGGCCTGTCGATGACCACCGAAGCCGGTTTCGGCAAGGTCTTCGCCGTCAGCTACGAGCAGACCTTCCAGCACACCTGGGAGGAGTCCCACACCGAGTCGCAGACGACCTTCGTCGACACCCGCTCGCACCAGGTCGGCTGGGTGGAGCGGGCCGCGCAGATGCAGAAGGTGCGCGGCACCTACGAGCTGCACTTCGAGGACAAGTTCCACGACCACTACATCTGGTACGTCAACGACTTCGAGGCGACCGGTCCCGCCCAGGACTCGTCGACCGCGGTCAGCCAGCACACCCGCGACATGTCCCAGGAAGAGATCGACGCCTGCCCGTGACGTCCCCCAGGGGTGACCGGATTACCGCCGTGATCCGTTCCCCGATCACGGCGGTAATCCGGTCCCCTCCCCGAATACCGCCGTAATCCGGTCACCGAATACCGGAGTAATCCGGGTGCCGGAGACGGGTGTCATCGGTCGAACGGGAACCTGATCGAGAGGAACTCGATGATGAAGCGCATCGCGATGAGCTGCGTGTCGGCGATCGGGGCGGCCCTGCTGCTGGCCCCGCCCGCCTCGGCGGCCGACGAGCCCACGGTTCGCGAGCTGCTGGAGAAGTGCAACAACGGCACCGACAGCTGCGTGTTCCACCCCTCGGGAGAGGTCGAGTACTACCAGAACACCTCCGAGGAGGTCGGCGCTCCGGTCTTCAACTGCACCGACAAGGAGCAGATGATGAACGTCGCCTGGTCCGACAGCACCGCCGAGAGCAACAGCGTGGGGCTGTCGATGAGCACCAGCTTCGGCGAGGTGTTCAAGGTGACGTTCAAGGCCACCTACGGTCACGAGTGGCGGTCCGAGCACACCGAGTCCCAGACCACCTACATCACGGTGCGTCCCGGCGAGGTCGGGCAGGTCTACCACGGCGCGAAGATGCAGAAGGCCAAGGGGACCTACGAGCTGCACTTCGAGGACAAGTTCTACGACCACTACATCTGGTACGTGAACGACTTCGAGGCCAGCGGTCCGGCCGATGATCAGGGCGGCACGGTCACCCAGTCGACGCGCCCGATGACCGACGAGGAGAAGCAGGCCAACTGCGGCTGACCGAGTGATCGTCGACCGCCACCAACACCGCAGGTCAGGCTGGGAATAACGGCAACCGCGCTCGCGAGGGCGCGGTTGCCGCTGCTTGGCGGCGATGTTGCGAAACGTTGATCGTCGTGAGGGTTCGGTCGCTGTCCGTATCCGCCTCGCGGCCTGCTAAAGTCGCGCGGTAGTGCCGTGGGTGACCACGGCCTTGTCCAAGGAGTTTCCCGCCGTGCCGGCTGGCGAAGCCGGCCGCTTGTTTTCCGGCCGGTTCCGACCGGCTCGCGTACAGGAGGTTCGCGTGCTCGGCGCCTTCCGCTCGGCTCTGGCAACGCCGGACCTGCGCCGCAAGATCCTGTTCACGCTGGGAATGGTGGTGCTGTACCGCCTCGGCGCGACGATCCCGTCGCCCGGTGTGTCGTACCCGAACATCCAGCAGTGCATCCAGCAGATTCAGGGCAGCGGCGCTCAGAGTGTCTACTCACTGCTCACCCTCTTCAGCGGCGGCGCGCTGCTGCAGCTGTCGGTGCTGTCGCTGGGCATCATGCCCTACATCACGGCGAGCATCATCATCCAGCTGCTGCAGGTGGTCATCCCGCGCTTCGAGCAGCTGAAGAAGGAAGGCCAGTCCGGCCAGGCCAAGCTCACCCAGTACACCCGGTACCTGACGATCGCGCTGGCGGTCCTGCAGGGCACCGGCATCGTCGCGCTCGCGGTGCGCGGGCAGCTGTTCCAGGGCTGCTCGGTCTCGCCGATCCCGGACGACTCCGTGCTGAACCTGATCACCATCGTGGTGGTCATGACCGCCGGTGCCGCCGTCCTGATGTGGATGGGCGAGCTGATCACCGAGCGCGGCATCGGCAACGGCATGTCGCTGCTGATCTTCGTCTCGATCGCCTCGCGGATCCCGGCCGAGGGCGGCAACATCCTGACCTCGCACGGCCCGCTGGTGTTCGCGATGGTCTGCTTGTTCGCGGTGGCGATCATCGCCACCGTGGTCTTCATCGAGCAGGCGCAGCGCCGGATCCCGGTGCAGTACGCCAAGCGCATGATCGGCCGCAGGATGTACGGCGGCACGTCCACCTACCTGCCGCTGAAGGTCAACCAGGCCGGTGTCATCCCGGTCATCTTCGGTTCGTCGCTGCTGTACCTGCCGCAGCTGATCGGTCAGCTGGCCGGCAACCAGGACAGCTGGTGGGCCCGCTTCCTGCAGACCTACATCGTCGATCCGTCCAGCTGGGTGCACATCCTGCTGTACATGCTGCTGATCATCTTCTTCGCCTACTTCTACGTGTCGATCACGTTCAACCCGGAAGAGCGGGCGGACGACATGAAGAAGTTCGGCGGCTTCATCCCCGGCATCCGGCCCGGTCGGCCGACCGCGGAGTACCTGAGCTTCGTGCTCTCCCGCATCACGCTGCCCGGCTCGTTGTACCTGGGCATCGTGGCGATCCTGCCGATGTTCTTCCTGGGCTTGACCGGTGGTCAGGGCCAGAACCAGAACTTCCCGTTCGGCGGCACCGCGGTGCTGATCATGGTCAACGTGGGCCTGGACACGGTGAAGCAGATCGAGAGCCAGCTCACGCAACGCAAGTACGAGGGCTTCCTCCGGTAGCCTGGAGCGTCCGGGCGTGTGGCGCACACGCCCGGACCAGCGTGCTTGCCCTTGCGTGAGATTCGCATGGGCGTGTTCGCCCGCCCGTCGTCAATGCGTAGGGTGGTTGGGATCGCGGCGCCGTTGGTACGGGGCGGCGCAGCGTAGCTCGTCAGCAGTTGGCGCGCGATGGTGAGGATTCGGAGGCAGACCCTTGGTGCGATTGGTTCTCGTCGGCCCGCCCGGTGCCGGTAAGGGTACCCAGGCGGCTGTGCTCAGCGAGAAGCTCGGTGTGCCGCACATCTCCACCGGAGATCTGTTCCGCGCGAACATCGGCAACTCCACGCCGCTCGGCCAGAAGGCCAAGAGCTACATGGACGCCGGTGAACTGGTGCCGGACGAGGTCACCAACGAGATGGTGCGCGACCGCCTCGGCGACGAGGACGCGGCCCAGGGCTTCCTGCTCGACGGCTACCCGCGCAACACCGCTCAGGCCGAGGTGCTCACCGGCATCCTGGCGGAGAAGGACCTCGAGCTGACCGCCGTCGTGCAGTTCGACGTCCCGGAGGAGGAGCTGGTCAAGCGCATGCTCGCGCGCGGCCGCTCGGACGACACCGAGGACGTCATCCGGCGTCGCCTCGCGGTCTACCACGAGGAGACCGAACCGATCCTGGGCTACTACCGGGACAAGGTCATCAAGATCGACGCCTTGGGCTCGATCGAGGAGATCACCGGCCGCGCGCTGGAAGCGTTGCGCGCCCACCAGTGAGCGTTCGCTCGGCCGGTCACCTCGGGTGGCCGGCCGTCGCATTTCAGCCGCCGGGCGCGTCCCGGCATCATCCAGACATACTTCGAAGGTGAGTGCCTTGTTGCGTCGGGGGAAGGGCATCGAGCTCAAGTCGCGCGGTGAGATCGAGGCGATGCGCGCCGCCGGTCTGGTCGTCGCGCGTGCGCTGGCGGCGGTGCGGGAGAAGGCGGTGCCGGGAGCGAGCACCGGTGAGCTCGACGCCATCGCAGAGCAGGTCATCCGCGATGCCGGGGCGGTGCCCTCGTTCAAGGGCTACCACGGTTTCCCCGCTTCGATCTGCGCCTCGCTGAACGAGAAGGTCGTGCACGGCATCCCGTCGGTGCGCGAGGTCCTCTCCGAGGGCGACCTGCTGTCGGTGGACTGCGGCGCGATCCTCGACGGCTGGCACGGCGACTCGGCCGTCACGCTGGCCATCGGCGAGATCAGCGACGCGGACCGCGCGCTGTCGGCCGCGACGGAGGCGTCGATGTGGGCGGGTGTCGCGAAGGTGCGGGCGGGCAACCGGCTCACCGACATCTCGCACGCGGTGGAGTCCGCCGCGCTGGCCGCGGCGAAGGCCGACGGCCGCGAGTACGGGATCATCGCCGAGTACGGCGGCCACGGCATCGGCACCCAGATGCACATGGAGCCGTTCCTGCCGAACCTCGGCAAGCCCGGCCGGGGACCGAAGCTGCGCGTCGGCATGTGCCTCGCGGTCGAGCCGATGCTCACCGGCGGCACCGCCGAGACCGAGGAGCTCGACGACGCCTGGACCGTCGTCACCGCGGACGGCTCGCGGGCCGCGCACTGGGAGCACACGGTCGCCATCACCGAAGAGGGCCCCTGGGTCCTCACCGCCCCGGAAGAGGCCTGATCAGCCGCAACCCTCAGCCCTTCGGGCGTCGGCAGGCGTAGACCCGGGCCGGGGGCACGTTGAGCCAGACCGCGCTGCGGGGGAACACCTCGTCGAAGGTGTCGTCCAGGGCGCCGATGAACTCCTTGGTCTGGGCGCGCCAGAGGGTCGTCAGGTAGGTGACCGTGGTGAAGACCCCGCCGGGGGTCATGACCGAGGCGGCCTCGTGCAGCAGTTCGCGCTGCTTGTCGCCCGGCAGCAGGGTCCACGGGATGGAGCTGATGACCGCGTCGACCCGATCGACACCGGCGTCGGCGAGGAGTTTGCGCAGGTCAGAAGCGTCCCCCTCGATCACCTCCAGCCACGGCTTGGTGCGGTTGAGGTAGCGGACCAGCTCCGGATCGATCTCCACGGCCAGGTGCCGGGAGCCCGGCGCGATGCGCTGCTGGATCGGTCCGCTGAGCGCACCGGTGCCGGGGCCGAGCTCCAGCACCGTGCTGGGGCCGTTGCTGGGCACCACGTCGGCGACAGCTCGGGCCACGTGCTCCGAGGTCGGCAGCACCGCACCCACCTTCGACGGATTCTGGACAGCACGGCCCACGAACATCAGGTACTCGCGTGACTTGTTCACGGTTCTCCTGCCCCTCCCCGGGTTGACGCCGCCCGACCGTAACCGGTCCGCAATCGGAGTTCGACATCGACCGATCCCGGGCTTTTGCCTGGAAGTACCCGGTTGCCGGGCTGCTCAGACCAGCGGTCGCCGGCAGATGTAGTGCAGGATCGGCGGGAAGTTGCGCCACGTGGTGTGGGTGAGGACCTCGTCGAAGGTCTCGTGCAGCCGCTCGCGGAACCGCCGCGCGTTGCGGGTCCGCTCGGCCGGCAGGTAGGTCAGGGCGGTGAACGCGCCGTTGCCGGTGAGGGCCTTGGCGGCCTGGTCGAGGATGCGGCCCTGCTCGCGGTCGTCGAGCAGCGACCACGGGATGCTGCTGACGACGGCGTCGACCTGGTCGATCCCGTGTTCGGCGAGCAGGCTCTTGAGGTCGCCGGCGTCGCCGTGCACGACCTCCAGCCAGGGCTTGTGCTCGCGCAGGTGGGCGACCATGTCCGCGCCGAGCTCGATGCCCAGGTGGCGGGCGCCGATGGGCAGTCGGCCGTGGATGCCGTCGGAGAGCGACCCGGTGCCGGGTCCGAGCTCGACGACCACCGGCTTGCCGGTGCTGGGCGCGACCTGCGCGACGGTCGCGGCCACCGCGGACGAGGTGGGGGTGGCCGCACCGACCATGCGCGGGTTGCGCACGGCGGTGTGGAGGAAGGTCCGGTATTCGGCGATTTTGCCGGTCACCGCCTGCACGGGTGTGCCCGTGCGCTGCTGCTGGGCTGTCACGCTGCTCCTCGGTGCTTCCGGGGTGGCCGCGCCCCGACGCCGGTGTCGAGGGTTTCGAGTGTGTGGTCGAAATTAGTGAGCCCGCGAAGATCCGCGCAAGCCGCCGATGGCGTCGGATGCGGCGTGAGCAGCCCCGATGTGTGGTGCTCATCGGGCTGCGCGTACGATGGACTATCGGCGCACGAGTGGCGCCGGTTCGTTGTGCCCGGAGTGTCCGTCCGCACGACTCTTCTCAAGAGTATCCGGATCGGGTGGTCATCGGTATTTCGAATCGGATCCCGCGTGTGTCGGTCATGCGTGCCGGGGCCTCCGGTTCGTGTGGCAGGGGCTTTCGCCCCGCAAACCGTCACCGTCACGAAACGCGGAGGACATGGGCAAGAAGGACGGGGCCATTGAGGTCGAGGGTCGGGTGATCGAGCCGCTTCCCAACGCGATGTTCCGTGTCGAGTTGGAGAACGGCCACAAGGTCCTCGCGCACATCAGTGGCAAGATGCGCCAGCACTACATCCGAATCCTCCCCGAGGACCGGGTTGTGGTGGAGCTCTCGCCTTACGACCTCTCCCGTGGGCGCATCGTCTACCGCTACAAGTGACCTCCACGGTGTCCGGGGCGACCCGGACACGCGTCCAACAGGAGAGCACGACCGTGAAGGTCCAGCCGAGTGTGAAGAAGATCTGCGACAAGTGCCAGGTCATCCGTCGTCACGGACGAGTCCTGGTGATTTGCGACAACGCCCGACACAAGCAGCGTCAGGGCTGAGCGCAGACCACTTCGGTCGCAGAAGACAACGAGAAGAACTCCCTCGACCTGTCGGCTCGTGAGTTGAGCCGGCTGACCCCCGGACCAGGCCGGGGCTCCGCGCACCGCGCGGGGGCGGCGAGGGAGCAGACCTGGACTGATCTAAGGAGAAGGAGCCGACATGGCACGGCTCGTTGGCGTCGACCTCCCGCGCGAGAAGCGCATGGAGATCGCGCTTACCTACATCTTCGGGATCGGCAAGACCCGGGCCAAGGAGATCCTCTCCGGCACCGGCGTCTCGGCCGACGCGAAGCCGCGAGACCTCGACGACGAGCAGCTGACCAAGCTGCGCGACTTCATCGAGGAGAACTACCGGGTCGAGGGTGACCTCCGCCGCGAGGTCCAGGCCGACATCCGCCGGAAGATCGAGATCGGCTGCTACGAGGGTGTGCGCCACCGTCGTCACCTGCCCCTCAACGGGCAGCGGACGAAGACCAACGCGCGCACCCGCAAGGGGCCGAAGAAGACGGTCGCCGGCAAGAAGAAGGCCGGGAAGAAGTAAGCCTCGCTAGGAGAAAGCTAAAGCTATGCCACCCAAGGCTCGCGCTGGCGCCGTCAAGAAGGTGCGGCGCAAGGAGAAGAAGAACGTTGCCCACGGGCAGGCTCACATCAAGAGCACGTTCAACAACACGATCGTTTCGATCACCGACCCCACCGGTGCGGTGATCAGCTGGGCATCGGCCGGCCACGTCGGGTTCAAGGGCTCCCGCAAGTCCACCCCGTTCGCCGCGCAGATGGCCGCCGAGAACGCGGCCCGCAAGGCCGCCGAGCACGGCATGAAGAAGGTCGACGTCTTCGTCAAGGGTCCGGGTTCGGGCCGGGAGACGGCGATCCGCTCGCTGCAGGCCGCAGGCCTCGAGGTGGGCACGATCCAGGACGTGACCCCGCAGCCGCACAACGGCTGCCGCCCGCCGAAGCGTCGTCGGGTCTGAGCCGCGGGAAAGGAGTAAGGATCACCAATGGCTCGTTACACCGGTCCCGCGACCCGCAAGTCCCGTCGTCTCAAGGTTGACCTTGTCGGCGGAGACCAGGCATTCGAGCGTCGCCCGTACCCGCCGGGGCAGCACGGTCGCGCGCGCATCAAGGAAACCGAGTACCTGCTGCAGCTCCAGGAGAAGCAGAAGGCCCGGTTCACCTACGGCGTGCTCGAGCGTCAGTTCCGCGCGTACTACGAGGAAGCCAACCGCCGCCCGGGCAAGACGGGTGAGAACCTCCTGCAGCTGCTGGAGAGCCGGCTGGACAACGTCGTGTACCGCGCTGGTCTGGCTCGCACCCGCCGCATGGCGCGTCAGCTCGTCAGCCACGGTCACTTCCTGGTCAACGGCAAGAAGGTGAACGTCCCCAGCTTCCAGGTTTCGAAGTGGGACATCATCGACGTCAAGCCGAAGGCCCTGGGCACCACGCCGTTCCTGATCGCCAAGGAAACCCTCGGCGAGCGCCCGGTTCCGGCCTGGCTCCAGGTCGTGCCCTCGAACCTGCGCATCCTGGTGCACCAGCGCCCGGAGCGCGCGCAGATCGACACCCCGGTCACCGAGCAGCTCATCGTCGAGCTCTACTCGAAGTGACGCGTCCCGCCGGCGGCCTTCCACGAGGTGGCCGCCGGCGGTCCGCAACCAGCGGTGGCGGTGCAGGAATCCGTCGCCGGCCCGCGATCCGTCGCGGGCATGCCGTTCCATCGGCGTCAAATAGCGGGCGCCGTGAGGAAAGGAATACGAAGTGCTCATCTCCCAGCGACCCACACTGTCCGAAGAGGCCGTGTCGGAGACCCGTTCCCGGTTCGTCATCGAGCCGCTGGAGCCGGGCTTCGGTTACACCCTGGGCAACTCGCTGCGTCGTACGCTGCTCTCCTCCATCCCGGGGGCGGCGGTCACCAGCCTGCGCATCGACGGTGTGCTGCACGAGTTCACCACCATTCCGGGTGTGAAGGAGGACGTCACCGACGTCATCCTGAACATCAAGGAGCTCGTCGTCTCCTCCGAGGAGGACGAGCCGGTCACCATGTACCTGCGCAAGCAGGGCCCGGGTGAGGTCACCGCCGCGGACATCGTCCCGCCGGCCGGTGTCACCGTGCACAACCCCGAGCTGCACATCGCCACGCTGAACGCGAAGGGCAAGCTGGAGATCGAGCTCGTCGTCGAGCGTGGTCGTGGCTACGTCCCCGCGATGCAGAACAAGCAGACCGGTGCTGAGATCGGCCGGATCCCGGTCGACTCGATCTACTCGCCGGTTCTGAAGGTGACCTACAAGGTCGAGGCCACTCGTGTCGAGCAGCGCACCGACTTCGACAAGCTGATCCTCGACGTCGAGAGCAAGCCGTCCATCACGCCCCGCGATGCGGTGGCGTCGGCCGGTCGCACTCTCGTCGAGCTGTTCGGGCTCGCCCGCGAGCTCAACGTCGATGCCGAGGGCATCGAGATCGGCCCGTCGCCGGCGGAGGCCGACACCATCGCGGCCTACGCGATGCCGATCGAGGACCTGGACCTGACGGTTCGCTCTTACAACTGCCTCAAGCGGGAGGGCATCCACACCGTCGGCGAGCTGGTTTCGCGCAGCGAGGCCGACCTGCTGGACATTCGCAACTTCGGTGCGAAGTCCATCGACGAGGTCAAGATGAAGCTGGCCGGTCTGGGCTTGGCCCTCAAGGACAGCCCGCCCGGGTTCGACCCGTCCGCCGCTGCGGCCGAGTACCCCGCGGAGAGCTGGACCGCCGAGGACGAGGTCATCGTCGGCTCGGCGGGTCCCGTCGAGGACAACGGCTACGACGACGGTCAGGACTACGCGGAGACAGAGCAGCTGTAGCTGTGTTGCGCGTCCGGGGTTCACCGGCGCGCCCTCGAGAGGAGCAACCGATGCCCACCCCGACCAAGGGTCCGCGTCTCGGCGGGTCCCCGTCGCACGAGCGGCTCATCCTGGCCAACCTGGCCACCTCGCTGTTCGAGCACGGTCGGATCACCACCACCGAGGCGAAGGCGAAGCGGCTGCGGCCGATCGCTGAGCGGCTCATCACCAAGGCCAAGAAGGGCGACCTGCACAACCGTCGCGAGGTCATGAAGACCATCCGCGACAAGGACGTCGTGCACAAGCTCTTCGCCGAGATCGGCCCCTTCTTCGCCGACCGCAACGGCGGTTACACCCGCATCATCAAGACGATGCCGCGCAAGGGTGACAACGCGAAGATGGCCGTGATCGCGCTGGTGTCGGAGAAGACCGCCACCGCCGAGGCCGAGGCCGCCCGCGGCACCAAGTTCGCCAAGGACGAGCCCAAGGCCGAGGAGCCCAAGGCCGAAGAGACCGTGGAGACCACCGAGTCCGCTGAGGCGCAGGTGGAGACCACTGAGGACACCGCCGCCGAGAAGAAGGACGAGTCCTGATTCTGGGCAGTGATGCTGTGAACGAGCCCGTTGTCCCCGCTGGGGACGGCGGGCTCGTTCGCGTGCGCCTCGACCTGTCCTACGACGGCACCGACTTCAAGGGGTGGGCCAAGCAGCCGGGTCTGCGCACGGTGCAGGGCCTGGTGGAGGACGCGCTGGCCAAGCAGCCCCCGGGCCGCGAGGTGCCCAAGTCGGTGGTGGTCGCCGGCCGCACCGACACCGGTGTGCACGCCACGGGCCAGGTGCTGCACTTCGACGTCGTCCCGCTCGATCCCGACTCGCCCGGCCGGTTGTCGGTCGACGAGCGGGGGATCCCGGACCTGACGCGCATGGTCCACCGGTGGAACCGGATCCTGCCGCCGGACGTGCGGGTCCTCGGCGCCCAGGTGGTGCCGCCGGAGTTCGACGCGCGCTTCTCGGCGCTGCGGCGCCACTACCGCTACCAGGTCTCAGACGCCCCGTGGGGCGCGGACCCGTTGCGGCGCAAGGACACCCTGGCCTGGAACCGGCCGCTCGACGTGGACGCGCTCAACGACGCGTCCCGGGAGCTGCTGGGGCTCAACGACTTCGCGGCCTACTGCAAGCCGCGCGAGGGCGCGACGACGATCCGCGAGCTGCAGCGCTTCACCTGGACCCGCGTGGAGGACAATTTCATCGTCGCCGACGTCTCGGCCGACGCCTTCTGCCACTCGATGGTCCGCAGCCTCGTCGGCACCCTCCTGATGACCGGCGACGGCCGGCGCCCGGACTCGTTCCCGGCGGACCTGCTGGCGGCCCAGACCCGCACCACAGCGGTCGCCCCACCCCACGGCCTCACCCTCCGCGCCATCGACTACCCCCCGAACGCGGAACTAGCAGCCCGCAAACACCAAACCCGAGCCACCAGAACCCTCCCCTGACCAGTGGTTTTCCAATTTCGCGCGAAATTGGAGTGGGCTTCGTGACACTCGAATTTCGCGCGAAATTGGAATCGCCGCCTCATGACCGCAACCCGAGAGCCCTCTTGACCGCGCTGATCACTGCGCCCGGGTTCCCGTAGAGGTCGTCTCGCGTGACGACGATGACGGTCCAGCCGCAGTCGCGGAGGCGTTGCCGACGCGATTCGTCCTTCGCGCGCTGCTCGGGTTTCGCGTGCCAGTTCCCGTCGTACTCGACGGCTACCTTCTCCTCCTCGAAGGCGAGGTCGAGGCGTGCGACGAAGTTGCCCAGCAGGTCGAACACCTCGATTTGCGGGACCGGGTTCAGCCCTGCCTGGACGAGCTCCACGCGGAGCACGGATTCGGGAATCGATTCGGCACGTGCGTCCACCAGCGCAAACGCGCGAAGGGCCTTGCGGTAGCCGTAGTAGTGCCGTCTGGCGAGGAAGTCGTGCAGCGACGTCTCGTCGAGCAGTCCGGCGCGGAGCATGGCATCGCAGTTGGCGACGGCGAAGCGGACCGTGTTCCTGGCGAGCACGTCGAAGGCGGCGCGGGTCATCCGGGCCAGGTTGATGCCCTGCCAGGGGACGTATTCGTCGCCGTTGGTCTTGCGGGCCCAAGCGCGGATCCCGAAACGGCGGTTCATGTACTTGTGGTCGCTGACGAGCACCTCGACGTCATCCTTCGGTCCGGCGAGGTCCGCGCCCAGCAAGGTGGCCGCAGAACGCCCCGTGATGACAGCGTCGGCGGGCAGAGTCATCGCCGCAGCCAGACATCGGAGCGCATGGCTGATGGGTGCCCCGGGGACCGTGTAGATCCCCTGCAAGACCCTGACGCAGTACTTGGCCAGCTTGTAGTCGGAGACGCCTTGCGCCTTCGCCTGGGCACGCGTGAACAGCGGCGGGAAGCGCCGACGGTCGAAGTGAACAGCGGGGTCCATGAGCCACAGAGTGGCCACGAAAAGTACGCGTCCTCAACGAAAATCGGAAATCTGTGGACAAAGTGCCGGTGTGTGAATAACTCAGCGTCACCGTCGCGGGGGGTTTTTCGAATTTCGCGCGAAGTTTGAGAGGGCTGCGTGGCACTCGAATTTCGCGCGAAATTCGAATCCACGCCTCGGGACGGAACCGCTCGTGGGCGGCTCGTGGGACTGCAAGAGCTCTGACGCACTGCGGGTGCAGCAGCCGTTGTTGATAGCGGGCGGAATCAACGCGTCCTGGCAGCAGAAAGCCCCCGGGAGAGGTGGCTCCCGGGGGCTCCGCGTGGGGTTGGAGTCAGTCGCCTCGGCGGATGGGGCCGAGGATCTCCTTCTCCTTCTGGTTGGTCACCAGGCGGATCATTGTCCAGGTCATGTTGCCCAGCGCGATGAGCTGGTCGTCCTGCAGCTGCGTGAGCGGCTGCACCTGGTGGTTGCGGAGGCTCCAGATGCGCTGCGCGAGCTGCGCCTGGTTCAGCGGGAGGCGCTGCAGCAGCACCAGGTCCGCCGTGTTGGCCGCCGTGCCGCTGCTGACCTGCGGGTGCAGGTAGGGCAGCACGTACATCGTGGTCTGCCAGGGGGCGCGCGGCGGGAACAGCTCCTGCGGGACCGCGCCGCCGTCGTGGATGACCAGCAGCGGGGTGTCCTCGGAGGACCGCGGCAGGTCGAACGGGGCGAGGCGGCGGATCTGCACCAGCGGAACCGGCTTGCCGTCGGGGGTTTCACCGGCGGCGCGCTCCAGCATCTTCCACGCGGCGGGACGGCCGGTGGCGATGATCACCCACGCGCCGGTGGCCATCGCGCGCAGCGCGAGCTGGCGGGCCAGGTAGAGGCCGCCGACGGTGACCATGCGGGTCGGCAGCGAGCGCAGGATCGACGCCGCCTGGGCCTCGCCCTGCGGGTCCGATCCGATGATCACGCCGCCGCGGTCGCCGGACGGGCTGATGGCGTCCAGCGTGTCCGGGGTGACCAAGAACTCCGGCGCGACGCCCTGGCTGCCGGGAACGTCGATCGTCCTGCTTCGGCTCATGCCGCACCTCCGAGCGGCAGCGTCGCTGCGTAACCGGCCAGCTGCGAACCGCGCAGCGGCGTGAGCGTCAACCCGAGTCGGTTGCTGATGGCCTTCAGCCGCGCGTCGGCGGTGTCCAGCTCGGCGGGCGTGCGGGCGGAGACGCGCACCAGTCCGCGCAGTCCGACCTCACCTTCCTCGCCGACCGGCGACACCGACAGGGCGATGCTGGTCGACAGCGCCCGGATGCCGGTGAGCGCGTTGAGGCTGTCGTTCATCTGGTTCGGCCACGAGGTGATGGCGTAGCTGGAGTGGCCCACGCCGCCGGCGGTGACGCCGTCCCAGCGCTCCTTGAGGCCGACGGGACGCTGCGAACCGAGCACGTTGTGCAGTTCCGCCGAGGAGATGCCGGCCTGCAGCAGCTCGTCGGGGTCCAGCGGGCGAGCCGGAATTCCGCGCTGTTCCAACGAGGACCGCACGCGCGAGAGGGCACCGATCAGCGCGCGCTGGGCGCCGAGCACGCCGCCGCCTCGCTCGCCGATGGCCTTCGCGCACCGCTGCGGGTCGAGCCGCACGGCGATCCAGGTGGTGCGGCGGGCGGCGGCGGGAAGCCGGCCCAGCACCTCCAGGTAGGAGTTCAGCGCGGGGGAGTTCGACGGCAGCGCGGCGCTTCCCGGGTAGCAGTGCCAGATGACCTGGATCGCGTCGAGCACCACGCCGCGGTCCTCCAGGCACGGCACGAGAACGCCCAGCGGCAGGTTCGGCGCGTTGTCCACGGGGTTGAGCAGCGAGGGGGTCGGCTCGACCATCAGCACCGCGGTCCACTTGCCGTCGTGCCAGGACATCCCGACCGGGTTCCGGTCGTGGTCCTGGGTGCGGGCGATCACGAGGTCTTCGACGACCAGGCGCAGCAGCGCGACGCGGTGGTTCTCGTCCGGGCCGATGATGCCGTCGCCGTCCTTGTCCTCAGCGGGCTCGGCGGCGTCGACGTTGGCCGGGTGCGAGACTCGGGTGTGGTTGCGGCTGCGGTATTCGAGCACCTGCCCGAACCACTGCGTGAACCAGCGGCCGCGTCGGCGCAGCAGCGCGATGATCAGGGCCAGCAGGACGATTCCGCCCGCGATGGACCACATGACCGGGTCGCGCGGGTTGATCAAGAAGACGCCGGCGCCGATCCCCAGGCCGACTTCGATGAGCACGATGTTGGCCGCCGGGATTCCGGCGAGCGTCACGCCGTTGATCCGCCGACGTCGCGCGCGAATTCGGGCGCGGGTCGGGTTGGCTGGCCCGGGAGCCTTCGGCTGGGCCGGATGTTGTGTGGGCACGGACATCCGTTCGGTCTCTCCCCCTCGCAGGTAGGTGCGGCGGACGCGTTCGTCGGAGTTGAGCCGCGTGCAGAGAATACTGACGGAGTCCGCCGAACCGCACCCATTCGGTATATCTCAGCGACTATCCTGCGAAACCGTACCTCGGACGGGAGAGCTGTAGGCGAAGAATGGCATCAACACCCACAACGAAGTCACAGGTTCAGGCCTACCGGTTCGTGCTTCGCCGCATGGAGTCGGCGCTGGTGCGGAAAGACGCGGTGATGCTCCACGACCCGATGGGCTCGCACAAGCGGGCCACGGTCGCGGGTGCGGTGCTGGCGGCCGTCGGTGTGATCGGGTTCCTCGTCTGGGGCCTGTTCGGCGGCAAGGGCACGGTTCCGGAACCCGGGAACATCGTCGTCGCGAAGGAGAGCGGCAGCGTTTTCGTCGTCACCTCCGACGACAAGGCGCAGAAGCGGCTCATCCCGATGCTCAACATGGCCTCGGCGAAGCTGCTGGTCATGCAGCAGGGCGGAAAGCAGGGCAGCGGCGCGGTGCCGACGACCACCGTCAAGGAAGCCGCGCTGGCGGACTTCCCGCGCGGGCCGCTGACCGGCATGGTCAACGCCCCGACCTACGTGCCGAGCGCGGACAACCCGGCGGAACCGTCGTGGGCGATCTGCGACGTCGGCCAGGTGCAGGGCAATCTCAGCTCGTCCCGGGTGGAGGCCGCCACGAAGGTCGAGACGACGGTCATCGGCGGTGACGGGAACCACGGCGTGGAGCTGGATCCGAAGCAGTCGCTGTTCGTCAAGGACCAGAGCTCGGGCGAGGAGTACCTCGTCTACCGGGTCGAGCGGGACGACAACACGCACGCGGTGAAGTCGAAGATCGGCAAGGACGAGACCGTCATTCGCGACGTCTTCGGGCTCAACGGCGTGACCCCGCGCACCATCAGCACCAACATGCTCAACGCGATCCCGAGCGTTCCGGACCTGGAGGTCCCGGAGATCCCGGGCGCGAACGGCACCGCTTCGTACCTGACCCGCTACAAGGTCGGTGACGTGGTCAAGCGCAGCGTCCCGGGTGAGCCGGAGCAGTTCTTCGTGCTGCTGCAGGACGGCAAGCAGGAGCTGAGCGCCGAGGGCGCGGCCGCCGCGCTGCACGCGGGCAAGCTGTCCAGCCGGGAGATCCCGAACCTCACGGGTGCGATCACCGATGCCCCGTGGACGAACAAGCCGCTCGACCTCGACTACTTCCCGATGTCGGTGCCGAAGCCGGTTTCCTTCCAGCAGGCGGACACGTCCTGCCTGAGCTGGAAGAACGTCAACGGCTCGCAGATGATCACGGTGACCCTGAACAAGGGCACGCCGGCGGTCAAGCCCGCGGTGAAGCTGGCGCAGTACGACGGTTCGGGCCCGCAGGTCGACTACTACTACGGCGCGGCGGGCAAGGCGGCCGTGGTGCGCGGCACGTCGAACGAGGCCGGGGCCGCGAGCGGCCCGATCTTCCTGGTCTCCGACCAGGGCGTGCAGTACGGCATCAAGGACCTCGCGACCGCGCAGGGCCTGGGTGTCGCCAAGGGCGCCGGTGACCTCAAGGCCGGTCCGTCGTGGCTGATGCGGAGCCTCCCGCGCGGTGACTTCCTGGACCCGGCCGCTGCGAGCGTCACCTACGACTCCGTCCCCGTGGGACCGGGTGGCGTGAACCGCCCCGCTCCCAAGCCGCAGGCGGGAGGAGCGTAGTCGCGCGGGTGGGGCGAAGTTTCAGGCTGAAACTGGGCCCCGCCCGGGAACCGAACCACCAGGTTCGGACGTCCGAGGGAACGAGCAAACCGCCCGCAGCCACGGTGAGCTGCGGGCGGTTTGTCTTGGAAGCGAGACCCGATCTTGGAGGTGGGCGGATGTCGGGGATCAGGATCGACATCGACTGGCTGTCGACCCACGCGCGGCAGGTCCGCGAGGCCGGTGAGGACATCACCACCGGGCGCGCGCGGCTGGCGGAGGCGGAGCTGGCCGGGGAGTCCTTCGGCGAGATCGGGCGGAAATCCGGTGCGCCCGAGGCTTATCAGCGGTTGTGCGAGCAGTTGCTCGACCGGCACCGCAAGGCCGCCGAGACGTTGACCAGCGCGGGCGACGAGCTGCGCGAAGTCGTCGACTTCCACTCGGGCGGCGACGACGACAGTGCTGTTGACCTGCGCAGACAGGAGGCGTGACGATGTCGGCCGAGCACTTGCACTACCTCGCGGGCATCGCCGACGAGCTCGACGTCGCGCACTCGATCCCCGCCGACGCGGCGGAACTCGTCGGGCGCCCGGAGGACTTCCGCGCGGCTGCCCGGGTTTGGCGCGAGGCGGCTGCGAACGTCGAGCGGTCCTCCGGTGATGTGGACGGCAAGCTGGGCGGGATCGACACGGCGTGGCAGGGTGCGGACGCGGAGGCGTTCGTCGCGCACATCCGCGACGCCGGACTGGCGGGCAAGGACCTGGCCGATTCGATGACGGGCTTGGCGGAGGCCCTGGAGCACACCGCTGAGGGCGTTGGTGCGCAGCAGCGACGTCTCACCGAGCTGGTCGCCAAGACCGCCGACGACGTCAGGTCGGCGCTGGCCGGGTCCGACGAGGACCGCGCCCGCGAGCACTTGGCGGCCCTGGCCGAACCGGCCCGCGAACTCCTGGAGTCCATCGCGGACTACTACATGGCCTTCACCCGGCTCTGCGACGACATGGCCGGCGTCGCCACCCGCGAGCCCGGCCGGTGGGAGGCGCAGCCGCCGGCCGCGGCGGCGACCGGTTCCGCAGCCGCCCGGGCGGACGAGGCGGCCGGGACTTCTGCGGCGAGCGCGTCCGGTGAGTCCGGGGAGGACCAGTCCGGTACCAGCGCAGCGGCGGGCGGAGTCGCCGCGGGCGCCGCGGTCGGAGCTGCCGGTGTCGGGATGGGCATGATGCCGATGGGCATGATGGGCGGCATGCTCGGACAGCGGGGCGGGGGCAACAAGGAGCGGCAGAACTCCTCCCGCTTCAAGTCCAACCCCGAAGAGCTCTTCGGCACCCCGCCGGACTCCCAGCCAGCGGTGTTCGGCGAACAGCCGAAACCGCAGCAGTCCGAAGACCAGAAGGCGCAGGCCGCGCCGGGCAAGCTCGATCTCCCGTCGACGCTGCAACCGGCGCCACCGAAGCCCTCGATCGACCAGGCCCTCGCTCCTGAGGCGGAGGCCAAGCCGAAGGCCGAGCCCGAGACCGGCACCGCGAGCGTCGGCGACGCCCCGCCCCCGAAACCCCGCGGCTGAGCGAGGCCGCGCCCCGACCGTCGCGAGCGAGGTGCTCATCGCGTGTCGGGGGGTTGGGTAATTTCAGCCGGGAATGTACCTTTCCAGGTGCGCGGTGTGGATGTGAGAAAGGGCCGTCTCCCAGGGGAGGCGGCCCTTTCTCGGTCGTGCGAAGCGGAGGTTCCCCTTCAGCGGTTCTGGCGTGCCCGGGCGCGGACGCTGCGGACCGCGTTGGCGAGGAACGCCGTGAAGACGATGCCCGCGATTCCCGCCCCGGCGCCGCCGATGGCGACGATGATGGCCGGGAAGTCCTTCTGCTGCAGGGCGTCCGCCGCGAGGTGCGTCGGCTTCTTCGGCGGCGCCTGCTTGCCGTGCTCGGCCGGGACCACGTCCTGCAGCGCGGCCATCGGGTCGACCATCCCGTAGCCGACGATGTCGTTGCGTCCGTTGGACCCGCCCGGGTGCAGGGCGGTCGTCTTGATCCGCTCCATGACCTGGGAAGCGGTCATCCCGGGGTACTTCTCCTGGATCAGCGCGGCCAGCCCGGACACGTACGGCGCCGCGAAGCTGGTGCCCTGGATCGGGCCCATCTTCCCCTGCTCGCCCTCGGAGATCTGGCTGACCAGGCCGTTGCCGCCCTGGCCGGGGTCGATCGCGATCAAGTTCTCACCGGGAGCGGCCACGTCGACCCAGGGGCCGGGGACCGTGAACTCCGACGGCGCGCCCTGCTGGTTCAGCGAGGCGACCGTGAGCACCTCCTCGTCGAACCAGGCGGGGAGCACGGCGGTCGAAGGGCTGCCGGGCGAGTTCTTCTGGCAGGTCCCGCCGACGTTGCCCGCTGCCGCGACGATCACGACGTCCCGGTTGTAGGCGTTCTTGACCGCGTTGTGCAGCATCTGGTTGCCCCAGTTGCTGTACTGGCCGGCCTGGGCGACGGGCTGGCACGACGACTGGGAGATGTTGATGACCTTCGCACCGCGCGCCACCGCGAGGTTGATGGCCTGCGCCATCGTCTCGGTGGTGCCGACCGTGGCGTTGGTCTGCTCGTCGACGAACAGGTTCGACGTCTGCCGGATGGACAGGATCGCGGCGTTCGGCGCGACTCCGACGTACCCGGTTTCCCCGGTGGGGTCGGGATCGGCGCCGATGATGCCCGCCACGATCGTTCCGTGGCCGTCGCAGTCCTGGGTGCCCCGGCCGTCGGGGATCGCCGTGCCACCGGACTCGAGCCCGCCCGCTCCCAGCCGCGGCTGGTTGTTCACGCCGGTGTCGATGACGGCGACCTTCGAACCCGAGCCGGTCAGGCCGAGCTCGTGGGCCCGCTCGTAGCCGAGGACCAGTTGGCTCCAGGGCTTCTCGGCAACGGTGCTGCCGGGACTGCCGTTCATGCAGCCCTGCTTCTGCGGGAAGTTCTGCGTCGTGAGGTTGGACCCGGTCACCTGGCTCGGATCCAGCTCAGGCGGACCCACCTGCTGCGCCACGGCCGGAGCCGCCGGTCCGCTGAGCCCGAGGACGCCCACCGCGGCGCACAGCGCGAGACCGCGCCGTGCGCCGCGAGAGCGGGGGTGCTTGAAGCCCATGTGCGAGGTCCCTCTTAGAAGTTCAGGTTCAGGTCGCGGATGGCCATGTAGAGGTCCATCGCGGCCAGGGCCAGCGGGAGCACGAGGGCGATCAGGACGGCTTCGAGGATGTCGACCATCCGGCGCTGGACCGGCGAGAACCGGCGGTTCGGGAACACCACGCCGAAGATCACCGCGAGACCGCCGAGGATCAGCAGCGGCGGGAACACGACCGCCACGTACACCGGGTTGTCGGCGACCTGCGCCAGCAGTCCGGCGGCGATGCCCGCCGAGGCGAGCAGACCGTTGAACAGCAGCGCCAGCGCCTGGCTGCCGTTGGCGTAGTTGCGGCCGCGCAGCAGCAGGACGGCGGCGACGACGACGGCGAACGCCGAGCCCCAGATCGGGTTGGTGGCGGCGGCGACCATCGCGCCGATGGCCGCGACGACGCCGCAACCGATGATCAGACCGGTCATGTACTGGTGGGCCAGTCCGGTCTGCCGCTCGATCATCCGGTAGTCGGGGAACCCGGAGTCCTCCTTGAGGTCCTCCGCGCTGCCCGGGACGTGCGGCAGCGGCAGCTTCGACAGCTGGATGGTGATGCGCGGCAGCAGGGAGATTCCGGCCAGCGCCACGGCACCGGCACCGGCGGCGACGCTGGAGGCGCTGACCTGCGTGAAGATCGTGGCCACGGCGAACGCCAGGGTGCCGAAAGCACCGGCCGTGGCGGCTGCGATGAACGTCACGATCCCGGCGCCGATCAGCATGATCGACACCGAGGCGAAGATGAACACCAGCGCGCTGCCCAGCAGCAACCGGGGTTCGAGCGTGTTGCCGGGAACCATGTTGAAGCCGGCCACGAACGCCATCGGCAGACCACCGGCGGCGGCGATCACGGTTCCGGTCGTGGACGCCGCGTAGGCGCGGGTGACGATGGAACCGATGCCGGTCGCGAAGATCGCGATGACCATCGAGAGCACGGCCGCCGCCAGCTGGTACACGACCGCAGTGGTGCCGTGGATGGTGGTCGGGTGCAGCATCCCGGCGGGGCCGGCGAGCCCGAGCGCGGCGGCCGCGACGATGAGCCCCAGCGCACCGGCGGTGTGGCCGACCTTCGCGGAGGTCTCCTTGGTCCACGGCCGGTAGCTGCCGGGTTCGGCTTCCGCGAGCGCGTCGACGACGTCGTCGTAGAGCGGCGGCGGCGGGTCGTCCGAACGGCGGCGCAGCTGCAGGATGTCCCCGTCGACCACGCCCTGCGAGGACAGCGACTGACTCGGATCGAGGGCCGCGCTCTCACCGAGCTTGGCCAGCACCCAGCCGCCGTGCCGCGAACCGCCGTCCGGGGTCATCTCGCGGGCCATATCCAGCAGCATCGGCAGCAGGTCTGCCACCGATACGTCTGAAGGCAGCGCCAGGTCGATACGAGTTGTAGGCGCCACCACCGTCACGCGGCTGAACACCGTGGTCCCGGTCGCCACTTGGGCCCCCTACTCCCTGAAAGTTGATTGCCTTGCATTCATTTGTCGAGGGCTCGATCCAACCAAGGCCGGGTTTTCTTGTCGAAACCCACCCGCCCGATCGGAGAGCGCCCCTAGTATGGCCACACCGACCGTCCACGGGTGACGGGTTTGGCGGAACTCGTGTCAACTACTTGATATCTGGTTGGTCACGCTGAGCCGCACCCCGCCATCCAGAGCTGCGCGGCAGTGAACAATGCTGGCTGCGAGTTCGACGAGCACCGGAGGTCTTCTGGTGTTTTCAGGCACGTCTGAGAAAGGTTGTTGCGTCCGGTGAGCACGCTGCAGTTCAAGCGAACGCCACGCCTGGCCGCTCCCAGGCCACCGGGCGGGGAGGTGCACCTCGAGCCACCGCCGGAGATTCCGCGGACCATCCCGGGCAACATCGTTCAGAAGGTCCTTCCGGGCCTGATGATCGTGGCGTCCCTGGGAATGATGGCCTTCATGTTCACGCGGGCCCAGAACAACCCGATGATGATGATGATGCCGATGATGATGCTCATCTCAACATTCGGGATGATGGCCGGCGGCGGCCGGGACGGCAGTCAGAAGAAGGCCGAGATGGACGAGGACCGCAAGGACTACCTGCGGTACCTCGGCCAGATGCGCGACCGCGCCCGGGAGGCCGCCGACGAGCAGCGGCTGGCCCGCGAGTGGGTGCACCCCGACCCGCAGACCCTGTGGTCGCTGGCGGCCGGCAGCCGCCGGATGTGGGAGCGCCGCCCCAACGACAACGACTTCTGCCAGGTCCGCGTGGGCCGCGGTTCGCAGCGGCTGGAAACCCGCCTGGTCCCGCCGCAGACGGGCCCGGTCGACGAGCTGGAGCCGATCACCACGCTGGCGCTGCGCCGCTTCGTGCGCGCGCACTCGCTGGTGCAGGACCTGCCGATCGCGACGTCGCTGCGCGGTTTCGCGGCGGTCGGGCTGCAGGGTGAGAAGGAGCAGGTGCGCGGGCTCGCCCGCGCGATGCTCTGCCAGCTGGCCACGTTCCACACGCCCGAGGACGTGATCATCGCGGTCGCCAGCTCCGGCCAGGCGCGCCGCGAGTGGGAGTGGGTGAAGTGGCTGCCGCACGCGCAGCACCCCACCGAGACCGACGGCATCGGCCAGATGCGGCTGATGGCGGGTTCGCTGGCCACGGTCGAGAGCATGCTCTCCGAGCAGCTCGCCGACCGGCCGCGCTTCCAGCGCAACGCGGCTCCGCCAGAAGGCCAGCCGCACGTGGTGATCCTGATCGACGACGCCGAGATCAGCCGGGAGGAGGCCCTCTACGTGGAGGGCGGCCTGGCGGGCGTCACCATGATCGACCTGTCCGACCTGCTGGGCCCGCTGACGGCCCGCCGCGGCATGCGGATGGTCGTGGAGGAGGACCGCATCGGTGCCCGCGGTGGTTCCGGTGTGGAGTGGTTCGGCAAGCCGGACTCGCTGACCGAGGAGGAAGCGACGTCGCTGGCCCGCCAGCTGGCCCCGTACCGGGTGGCCGGTGGCCCCGCCGTCGACACCGACTCGGGCGGCTACGAGCCGCTGACCACCCCGCTGAACTACATCGAGCAGCTGGGCCTGGCCGGTGACGTGGTCACCTTCGACCTCAACGAGGCGTGGCGCCCGCGTCCCACCGACGACCTCTACAAGGTCGCGATCGGTCCTGGTGAGCAGGGCGAGATCGTGCACCTGGACATCAAGGAGACCGCCTCGGGCGGTATGGGTCCGCACGGTCTGTGCATCGGTGCGACCGGTTCCGGTAAGTCGGAGTTCCTGCGCACCATCGTGCTGGGCCTGATGGCCACGCACTCGTCGTCGATGCTCAACTTCGTGCTCGTCGACTTCAAGGGTGGTGCGACGTTCAACGGGTTCGACACCGCGCCGCACGTGTCGGCGTCGATCTCGAACCTCGAGGGCGACGGCTCGCTGATCGACCGCATGCAGGACGCGCTGGCCGGTGAGATGAACCGCCGCCAGGAGGTCCTGAACAAGGCGGGCGCGAAGAACGTCTGGGACTACCGGAAGATGGCCGAGGCGGGCGACGAGCACTGCCAGGAACCGCTTCCGGCGCTGTTCGTGGTCATCGACGAGTTCTCCGAGCTCCTCTCGCAGCAGCCGGAGTTCGCCGAGCTGTTCGTGATGATCGGTCGACTGGGCCGTTCGCTGCAGGTCCACCTGCTGCTGGCCTCGCAGCGCCTGGAAGAGGGCAAGCTGCGCGGCCTGGACTCGCACCTGTCGTACCGGATCGGTCTGAAGACGTTCAACGCGGCGGAATCCCGCGCCGCGATCGGTGTTCCGGACGCCGCCGACCTGCCGGCCAGCGGTGGTCACGGTTACCTGAAGCACCCCAACGGCATGGAGCGGTTCCGCGCCGCCTACGTCTCCGGGCACCTGCACCAGACCAGCGGTCGTCGTCCGGCCCTGCGGGGCGGTGCCTCGCCGGTGACCGGTGAGAAGATGCCGCGCTACTTCATCCCGGACTTCATCGAGAAGCCCCCGGAACCCGAGACCCCGGCGGAGCCGGAGGTCAAGGAGGAGCCGAAGGAGTCGGAGCTCACCGACTTCCAGATCATCATCGACAAGATCACCGGGCAGGGCATCGCGGCCCACCAGGTGTGGCTGCCGCCGCTGGACGCTCCGCCCACCTTGGACACCCTGCTCCCGCCGCTGCAGCAGACCGACGACCGCGGCTACACCGCCGCCGGTTACTCGGGCAGCTCGCGGTTGCAGATCCCGGTCGGCATCATCGACGTCCCGTACCACCAGCGGCAGGACCCGATGGTCCTCGACCTGTCTGGTCAGGGCGGTCACGGCGCCGTGGTCGGCGGTGTCGGTTCGGGCAAGTCGAACGCGGTCCGGGCGATCATCGCTTCGGCCGCGCTGACCCACACGCCGCAGGAGATGCAGTTCTACTGCGTCGACCTCGGTGGTGGTTCGCTGACCGCGCTGCGGGGGCTGCCGCACGTGGGCGGTTACGGTTCCCGCCGCGACCCGGACACGGTCCGCCGGTCGATCGCCGAGCTCAAGGCGGTGCTGGCCGAGCGCGAGGGCCGGTTCCAGCAGCTGGGCGTCGAGGGCATGAACGACTACCGCAACCGCAAGCGTCGCGGTGATTTCGACGACGACCCGTACGGCGACCTGTTCCTGGTGATCGACGGCTGGCGCGCCTTCCGCGAGGAGTTCGAAACCCTCGAGCAGGACGTGCTCAACCTCGCCTCCAACGGTCTGGCCTTCGGCATCCACGTGCTGATCACGGCCACCCGCTGGGCGGAGATCCGGCCGGCGATGAAGGACCTGATCCAGACGCGCATCGAGCTGCGGCTGGGTGACCCGAGCGAGTCGGAGGTCGACCGCAAGGCCGCGGTGAAGGTCCCCAACGGCCGCCCCGGTCGCGGCATGCACGAGTCGAAGTTGCACTTCCTCACGGCGCTGCCGCGCGTGGACAGCGAGAACATCGGTGACCGCATCGAGGTCGAGAAGGCGGCCGCCGAGGAGGAGCGCCGCCCGGCCCGGATGGGCTGGGAGCTCTACAACGACGACGTCTCCGACGGTGTCGCCGACCTGGTCAACCGGGTCAAGAGCTCGTGGAAGGGCCGTCCGGCCCCGCAGGTCCGCCTGCTGCCGGAACTGCTGCCCTACCAGCAGCTCCCGCGTCCGGAGCAGCAGCCGAACCCGAAGCTGGTGCCGATCGGCATCAACGAGGACGGCCTGCACCCGGTCTACCTGGACTTCCGCGCGGAGCCGAACTTCTACGCGTTCGGCGAGCGGGAGTCGGGCAAGACGGCGCTGCTCAAGACGATCGTCCGCGGCATCACCGAGCGGTACACGCCGAAGGAAGCGCTGATCCTGCTGGTGGACTACCGGCGTTCGATGCTGGGCTTCCTCAACTCGCACCTGCTGGAGTACTCGGTCGGCGCGGATCAGCTCAAGAGCAACGTCAAGGACGTCTGCGCTTCGCTGAAGAAGCGGCTGCCCGGACCGGACGTCACGCAGGAGCAGCTGCGCGACCGCTCCTGGTGGAAGGGCCCGGAGCTGTTCGTGGTCGTCGACGACTACGAACTGGTGGCACCGCAGGGCAACAACCCGCTGGCCCCGCTGGCGGAGTTCATCCCGCAGGCGGCCGACGTGGGTCTGCACATCGTGCTGGCCCGCAACTCCGGTGGTGCGGGACGTGCGTTGTACGAGCCGCTGATCGGCAAGATGCGCGAGACGTCGGCCCCGGGCCTGGCGATGAGCGCGAACAAGGACGACGGTCAGCTGGTCGCCAACATCAAGTCCCGCCAGCTGCCCCCGGGCCGAGGCACCCTCGTCAGCCGCACCCTGCGCGGCGGCCCGCAGATGATCCAAACCGCCATGATCACCGAACAGCAGCAGTGATCTAGGCCCTGAAAAAGCCTCCCCTCGAACCAGTTTCGAGGGGAGGCTTTTTCGTGGGGCTGAGTATTTCGGTCACTTGGTGGGCGGGTTGTCGGCTAGGTGCTTCCAGCAGTCCATGCAGGTGGGTTCGAGGATCCAGGCGATCTCGTCGAGGTCGTGGAGCTCGACGGCTCCGACCTCGGTTCCGCAGTAGGCGGTCGCGGTCTCCTCGGGGTCGAGCTTGGTGGCGGCGAACGGGAACGCGTGGCGCTTGCCGGGCACGGGACGCCAGACGTAGGTGAGGTATTCGGGCATCGGAACTCCC
The DNA here is from genome assembly GCF_035320975.1 of Saccharopolyspora mangrovi. Taxonomy (NCBI): domain Bacteria; kingdom Bacillati; phylum Actinomycetota; class Actinomycetes; order Pseudonocardiales; family Pseudonocardiaceae; genus Saccharopolyspora; species Saccharopolyspora mangrovi. Next base: position 141,579 of record NZ_JAWLNX010000009.1, read on the forward strand.
CAGTGAGTTGGTTTTGGCAAGCTTGCCAGCGGCTTTTCAGCTGATCAATTACACGAAAGAGGGAGGTCAGAAAGGCCCTTCGGCGCTCGTAAGCTGTTGCCTATGGCTGACACACCGAGAGCACGCGCGCTCGCTAAGGAGCTCCGCGCGGCTCGATCTGCAACCGGGCTGACCGCACGCGAGTTGTCGCGGAAGCTCGGCTGGTCCGAGGCGAAGGTCAGCCGCCTTGAAACCGCCCGCAGGGGGATTCACGTCGAGAGCGTCGAAGCGATCCTCAAGGCGCTGAAGGTGAAAGGTGCCGAGCGCGAACGCCTGCTCAAGATGGCTCGCGAAATCCGCGAGCCCGCCTGGTGGGAGATCGGCCGCGACATCCCCGAACAGCTCACCGCGCTCCTAGACGCCGAACAACGTGCGCAGCGCATCACGAGCGTCCAGCTCAACCTCATCCCTGGTGTCCTGCAGACCCGCGAATACACCCGGGAGATCATGACCTCGGCTGAGCTCGATGACGTCACGGCGGATGAGCGGGTCGAAATCCGCATGAAGCGGCAGGAGATCCTCCATCAGCGAAACGCCGTCCAACTCCGTGCTTTCCTCGATGAGGCCGTGTTCTTCCGACCGATCGGCGGTCCACGCATCATGGCCGAGCAGATGCGGCACTTGCTCAAGGCCAGTGAGGCCGACAACGTCGAGATCCGCGTTCTCCCGCGATCGATCGGCGCCCATGCCGGGATGAGCGGCGCGTTCCTGCTGTTCGAGTTCGACCGCTCCCGACCGGTGGTCTACATCGAGGCTCGTCGGTCGGGAGCATTCATCGACGGCCCAGACGATGTGGGGCTCTTCCTTGGTTCAGTCGAAACGTTGGAAACTCAGGCCTCTGATGTCGACGCCTCGCGCGCGATAATTCTCTCGTACCTGCAGAAGTACGAGAGCGAGGCGACATGGACAGCGAGTTAGCCAGCTGGAAGAAGTCCTCATACAGCGGTGTCGAAGGTGACTGCGTCGAGGTCGCAACGACACCTGAGCGGGTTGGAGTCCGCGATTCGAAGGACCGCGAGGGCGACGTGCTGGTGTTTCCACGGGATCGCTGGGTCGAGTTCCTGAACGGACTACGCCATTCCGGCTGAGGGTTTGGGCTGTTCGGCTGGCGTGTGAGCTACCTCCCCCGAAACGCGCCCCGCGCAAGATCGCGCCCTTGTAGCCTCTGCGTCCGTGATCGCTCGGTTGAGTGACGTTCATGATCACGAACGTGGAGGGGGCTCTCGATGACCACCGGGATGGAAGGCTTAGCCCAAGGTGCCTCAGCGCTCGCGGGCCAGTCAGCAGGCCTCCGCGCAGCCGTTGACAACGGCCAACTCGTCATGGACCCGGAGAGGGCCGAAGCAGTCGCCAAGGTCTACGAGGACAAGGCCAAGGACTTCGTCGGCTTCTATCGAGATGCGCAACGTCTGATTCGCAACGGTGTCTACGGCGAGTGCTTCATCGGACGGGACCTGGAGCGCAAGTTCAACGAGAAGGTGCGCGGACCTGGTGGTTCGTCGGAAGCCGGACTCCTCCCGATTCTGCGAAAGATGGAGCAGACCTTGCGGGACATGGCTCAGGCGTACCGAGACTCGGCTCGTGAGATGCAGAATACTGACGACGAGAACGCTCGAAACCTCCGAAAAGACTGATCTGATGGTGGGTATGCACAAGGCGACTTTTGGCAGCGCGGTGTTCGCTGCGACGGCGTTGTTGATCGCAGGCTGCTCGGGCGGGCAGGGGGCTCCTGGCCAGCCGACCGAAGCGCCTGACAGCAATGCACTGAAGGCTTTCGACCCGTGCACGGCTCTGTCTGCGGACCAGGTTCAGTCCTTCGGAGCTTCGCCGCAGGGCGCGCCCATTGATCCGGACCTCGGTGGCCCCGGTTGTGACTACGAAGGCCCGGAGTTCCAGTTCGGTGTGATGAAGGGCGAAGGTCAAGGCGAGCAGTACTGGCAGGGCCAGCGAGGCCAATTCGATCAGTTCACGCCGAACCAGGTCGGTTCGCACAGCGGGTTCACCGGTATCGCAGCTGGTGGTAAGGGCCTGGGTGGCTGCAGCCAAACTCTGTACGTGGGCTCTGGCTCGGTGACCGTGGACGTCACCTACCGGTCCGACAACATGCCCACCGACCAGGAAACCTGCGCCAAGGCAACGGAAATCGCGCAGGCAGTGAGCGCCAAGCTGCCGAAGTAGCGGTCGGCTAGGGGGAGTGACATGGGAAACGCATTCACCGACGCGGTTGGCTCGTTCACATCGTCGGTCGGGGACCTCGGAAAGGGCCTCGTCGGTGGTGACACCGCTACGCGCGAGCAGGCGCACGCCATGCAGGCGGCCGTCCAGCGGGCGCAGCGGAATGATCAGCCGCTCAACCGCGGTCTCGATGAGTTCGACCGCCCGTCGATCTCCCAAGCGGACAACTGGAAGAACTGGGATCAGGCGCGTCTCGCCAGTCAGCTGACGCCTTCGCTGGGGCCGGAGGAAATTCAAAGCTCGGCCAGAGGGTGGAAGAAGCTCGGCGAGGAGATCAAGGAGTCCCTGGGTGACCTTGACAAGCGCGCCCGGGCCGCTGCTGGTGACGGCATGCGTGGCGAAGCCGCCGAAGCCGGGCTCAACGCGGCCAAGCCGCTTCAGGAGTGGGGCACGAGCTTCGGCCAGGCCGCCGAAGGCGTGGGCGAGGCGATCAGCCGCGCCGGAGACGCGGCAGCGAGCACGAAGAAGTCCATCGAGCCTCCAGTTGGTTATGACGGAACGCGCGGAGCGATTGCTTCGGTGTTCGGGCCTGCCGGTGGTCTCGTCGACGGCGCCATGCAGATGCGGGAACAGCAGGAAGCGAACCAGCAGGCCCGCGCTGTTGCCGAGCAAATCTACGCAGCGGGTTATCAGGACGTCGACGCCAGTACTCCGACTCTGCCTCCGCCGGTGAATCCGCTCGCGCCTCCGCCGCCTCCGCCTGGTGGTGAGACTCCGGGTGGGCCTGGCACGGGCACCGGCTCGGGTTCCGGGTCCGGCAGCGGTAGCGGGTACTCCGGCTCGGCCGTCGGCGGTGGTTCCGGTGGTGGCCACTCGGGTTCTTCGCCTGCTCAGAGCAGTTCGCAGTGGGCTTCGCCGTCGCCGACCGGTCCGGGTGCAGGCGGTGGCACGCCGCCCGGGATGAACCCGGGCCCGAACGGGCCGTCCGCCGGGTTCGTCGGCGGGATGCCGCCCGGTGCTGGGGCCGGGGCGGGCCGCGGTGCCGGTGGCATGGGTGGTGCTCGCGGCGCGGGTGCCGGCATGGGTGCCGGGGGCAAGGCCGGTGGTGGCATGGGCGCTGGTGGTCGTGCCGGGATGGGCGGTCTCGGTGCGGGCGCCGGGGCAGGTGCCGCTGGTGCGGGTGCTGGTGGTCGTGGTGCCGCTGGTGCTCCCGGGGCTGGTGCTGGTGCCGGTCAGCGCGGCCAGGGCGGCGAGGACGACGAGCACGAGCGCCCCTCCTGGCTCGAGGAGCAGGAAGACATCTGGATGGACGACATGCCCAAGACCGCTCCTCCCGTTTTCGGTGAGTGACCAGCGGTTTCGGTGTGACTGGGGGAGGAAGCGTGTCCGAGCGCTGGCTGCTGCCACCGCTGTGGTTCGACCTGTGCTGGGAGATCGGCGGGTTCGACGAGTACCCGTTCCCGATCTCCGTCCGCTCGCACGGTGAAACGCTCGAAGAGCGGGCCGTGCTGCGCCAGCGCACCCTCCCCGAGCTGCACAACGCCGGTCTGCTCGGGCAGAACGGCCTGACCCAGCGCTTCGCCGAGGTCCTCGGTCAGCTGGCCAAGCCGGGACTGTGGATCGAAGGCCTCTGGATGCCCGAGGGCGCGGCGGAATCCCCCGCCAGGCTGCTGTCGGTCGCCACCGAGCAGGGCGCGTTGCTGCTGGTCCAGCAGCCCGGCGACACCGAGACTTACGGTGGTGACCTGCGGATCTCGGTGCTGCCGCGCACCTCGGTGGCCGCGGCGGCGGTGCAGGGCATGCCGCCCGCACCCGTCGGCAAGCGCCCGCGCCTGGCAGTCCCGGCCGCCGACCTGGCCGCGAAGCCCTCGTCCGACGACTTCGAGAACATCGACCACATGCAGTCGGCCGGCCCGCGCAAAGCCCTGGCCGCCGAAGCGCTGCGCGCCTTCGCCGAGGCCGAGCACCACCGCGACGGCCAGTTCACCGCCAACCTCCGCGACCGCTTCGGACGGACCCACCGCTCCACGGTCCTCAAGTGGTTCGACGCCCCGGAACCCGACGGCCGCTACGGCCTCACCCAAGCCCAGCGCCCCGGCGTCGGCCTCGAGATCATCCTCGCGGGCCTGGGAGCCCCAGAACTCACCTCAGCCCTCGACAACCGAGTCCACGAGGTCCGCACCCTCGCCCAGTCCTGACCCACCACCCTGACAACGCACTCCCATCCCCGACAAGGGCCCTCCTGACCAGGCGCATTCCAATTTCGCGCGAAATTCGGCTCCCGAAGTTCCGACTCGAATTTCGCGCGAAATTGGAATGCGCCCGCGTGGGCGGGTGTTACGGCGCGTTCCGGGTGAAGTGCGGGCGGTGTGTCGGCCGGTCGCGGGAGGATGTTGGTGCGGGGGTGGCCGGGGGCTCTAGGGTGCTCTCCCGGGGGACGGTGCCGTCGGGACGGCGGGCCGGATGACGACGTCGCCGCAGGCGAGGGCTTCGGCGACGGTGAATGGAGTACTGGGTGTCCCTGCACGTCTCGATCGACTTCGGCACATCGAGCACATGCACGGTGGTCTCGGTCGGCGGCGCCGAACCACAGGTGGTCGTCATCGACGGGCAGCCGTTGGTGCCCTCGGCGGTCTTCGCCGCCGCGGACGGCACGCTGTTCGTCGGCCACGAAGCCGAACGCCAGGCCGCCGTCGACCCCGCCCGCTTCGAACCGCACCCCAAGCGCCGCATCGACGAGGGTGAGCTGCTGCTCGGCAGCGCCGTGCTCAAGGTCGGCGACGTCATCCGCGCCGTCCTGCAGCGCGCGGTCGGGGAGGCCCGCCGCTTCGCCGGCGGAGCGCCCGTCGACCTGCTCGTGCTCACCCACCCCGCCGACTGGGGTTCGGTGCGCGCCGCCGAGCTCCGCCAGGCCGCCACCGGCCTCGGCAAGGAGATCGTCCTGGTGCCCGAGCCCGTCGCCGCGGCCGTCTTCCACTCGGCTGGCAACGGCTTGCCCGACGGTGGTGCGCTGGCGGTGCTGGACCTCGGCGGCGGCACGATCGACGCCTCCGTGGTGCGTAAGCAGGGCGCGTCCTTCCAGGTCCTGGCCACCAAGGGCGAACCGAACTTCGGCGGAGCCGACATCGACCAGCTGCTGCTGGAGCACGTCGGTGAGCTCGTCGGCAGCACCGATCCGGCCGCGTGGCGCAAGCTCGTCGAAGGCCGCGAGATGCCCGACCGGCGGCGTCGCCGCGTGCTGCGGCAGGACGTGCGCGGCGCCAAGGAGACGCTCTCCCGCCACGCCTACACCGACGTGCCGATGCCGCCGCCGTTCCCCGACGCCCACGTCACCCGCGCCGACCTCGAGAAGCTCATCGCCGCACCTCTGGGCAAGGCCGCCGACCTGGTGCTCACGACGCTGCGCGACGGCCAGGTCCCGCGAAGACAGCTCGCCGGGGTGTTCCTCGTCGGCGGCTCCAGCCGCATCCCGATGGTGGCGCGGCTGATCCACGAACGCACCGGCGTCGTCCCAGCGACCCTCGACCAGCCCGAAACCGTGGTCGCCCGAGGCGCTTTGCGCGCCGTGCGGCTGGACCCGGAACGCAGCGGCGGTCTCGCGCCCACCGGCAAGTGGGCGGGCACGACCATCCGCGACTACCCGTTGCCGGGACACCAGGCGACCAGGGGAGATTCGCTCAGCCACGCCCGGACGGTGGTCATGACCGGCGACGAGCCGACCAGACCGGTCACCAAGCGCCCGCAGCCCAAGCGCAAGCGCAAGGCGCCGTGGCTGATCGGCGCCGCGGCCGTCGTGCTGGCGGCAGCGGCCGGGATCACCGCGCTGCTGCTCACCGACGCACCTCCGCAGGCCGATCCGGTCGTTCCCGCCAAGCAGATGGCCGGCTACGACTACCACTTCGCGTATCCGGGCAGCTGGCGTCCGGCGGGCGGCGACGCCGCCAAGTTCCAGACCCTCGTCGAACCGGCCGAAGGCCCGCAGGGGGCGCTGGTCGCGGTCGAGGAGGGCCGGCTGACCTTCGACACCGACGGCGACCGCAACCGCGCGGTGCAGCTGCTGCGCGGCGAGTACGAGAAAAGCGTTGCGGCGGGCGAGAAGTTCTCGCTGTTCACGCCGTCCACCAGCTTCGCGGGGCGGGACGTCGTCTACTACCGGGAGACCCTGCCGGAGGCGACGGTCGAGTGGTACACGCTGTACAAAGGTCAATTCAAAGTGAGCGTGGGCTGCAAGTACGGACCGGCCGGCAAGGACGAGGTCGTTCGCGCCTGCGAACAGGTCGTGGGATCACTCGCGATCGGTTGACGCAATTGCAAACGGACTCCGTTCGGCGGAGTCGCCTTTCAGGTTTTCGCAACCGCAAAACCCCGGATGACCAGCAGGTTCCCGGTTCTGCGTTTACAACAGCAACGGCTTGTGAAGAAATCCAGGACAACGGGGAACCAGACGTGGCAATGTCTGCGTCGCAGGTTCATCAGAGCTTGATACCGAGTTTGAAGGGGGTCATCCAGAGATGGCTGGAATTGGTGCGGACACCGAGGCGATCCAGCAGGCGTCGGTTGACATCGACGAGGCGCGCAACGCCGTCGAGCAGGCGCTGCAGCAGCTGCAGGGGCAGCTCGAGGGCCCGGTGCAGAACTGGAAGGGTGCTGCCGCCGACGTCTTCCGCAAGCTGATGGAGCAGTACGAGCAGAGCGGCAAGACGATCATCCAGAAGCTCGACGAGCTGGGCCAGAACGTGAAGTCCTCGGGTCAGGACTACGCCGCTACCCAGGAAGAGCAGGCGCAGGAGATGCAGTCCAAGATCGGCAGCCTGCTCGACGGCTGATTTCGCCTCCGCAGTTCGCAGATTCCACATTTCTTGATCTAGACGATTTCGAGGGGACAGGTAATGAGCGAGATCAACGTCAACTTCGCGGAGCTGCAGCAGGCTTCCGATGACCTGCAGGCCGCGGCCCAGAAGATCCAGGGCGAGCTGGACGACCTGGAGGGCAAGATCCAGAAGCTCGTCGCCACCTGGGACGGCGAGGCCGTGGGCGCCTACCAGGAGGCTCAGAAGGCCTGGGACCAGGAGGCCGCCAAGATGCAGGAGACCGCCGCCAAGATGGGCATGGCCGTCGGTGCGGCCAACGAGTCCTTCCAGGCCGGTGAGAAGAAGAACGCCGGCCGCTTCGGTGGCTGAGCTCACTCCGCACTGATTTCCGCGTTGATGGCTCCGGTGATTTCGCCGGGGCCATCAACGCGTCCGGCGGTTGATCTCCGTTTGCGGAGGTCCGATCGGCTTTGCCGGGGTCCCCGTCGGCGACCAGCTGGCATTGCTATGCTGGTTTCGGCGATCTGCCAGGTCAGAACCTCGAATTAGCAACCGAGGACCCGTTTTGACCGGGCCAGAAGCCACCAAGTACCCTTATTCTTTGTTGTGCGGTGCGCGGCTGCAGTTCGCGCCAGCGGAACGGACTCGCCAAGCGAGTCGCGGTCCCGGCGGCGGTACTGGCGGACGTGCCGGTTCCACGAGAAGACCTCGTGCGGACCGACCGGCGTGATCGAGACGGGCTCCGCACTGAGATTCCGACGCGAACGACGACGAGGTAGACCCGTGCGCACGTACAGCCCGAAGCCCGGCGAGGTGACCCGCGCCTGGCATGTGATCGACGCCGAGGATGTGGTGCTCGGCCGGTTGGCAACTCAGGCCGCGACGCTGCTGCGCGGCAAGCACAAGCCGACCTACGCGCCGCACGTCGACACCGGTGACTTCGTCGTCATCATCAACGCCGAGAAGGTGGCCCTCACCGGTAACAAGCGCGAGCAGGCGTTCCACTACCGGCACTCCGGGTACCCGGGTGGTCTGCGCAAGCAGTCCTTCGGCCAGGTGCTCGACTCGCACCCCGAGCGGCTGCTGGAGAAGGCGATCAAGGGCATGCTCCCGAAGAACAAGCTCGGCCGGGCCATGGGCAAGAAGCTCAAGGTCTACGCCGGTCCGGAGCACCCGCACCAGGCCCAGAACCCGCAGGCGTTCGAGATTAAGGCGAAGGTCGAGAAGTGACTGACGAACTGCAGCAGGAAGAGGCAGTGACCGCTGCCGCGGAGGAGACGGTCGAGGCCGTCGCCGCTGACGAGACCCCGGCTCCCGCCCCCGTTCCGGTTCCGGCCGGTGGCGCGGTTCAGACCGTTGGTCGCCGCAAGGAAGCCGTGGTCCGCGTCCGGCTGGTGCCGGGCAACGGCGGCTTCAAGCTCAACGGCAAGACCCTCGAGGACTACTTCCCGAACAAGGTCCACCAGCAGCTCATCAAGGAGCCGCTGGTCACGGTCGAGCGCCTGGAGAACTTCGACGTGCTGGCCACCCTGCGCGGTGGCGGCCCGTCCGGCCAGGCCGGTGCGCTGCGCATGGCGATCGCCCGTGCGCTGACCGCCTTCGACTCGGAGGACCGCCCGGCGCTGAAGAAGGCCGGCATGCTCACCCGTGACGCGCGGGAGAAGGAGCGCAAGAAGTACGGCCTTAAGAAGGCCCGCAAGGCGCCGCAGTACAGCAAGCGCTGACGCGAACCCCAGCATCACCTGCGGGAGCAGGTTCGCCCGACCAGGGCGGGCCTGCTCCCGCAGTCGTTTCGGGGCAGATGTCGGTCCCTACCCGAACTGTCCGGTCAAAACGGACGTTGATCATGGGCAGGTCCGGTTGGAACCGCCCGCTCGCGCACGGGGGACGCGTGGAGTGCCCTAAGGCCGGTTGTGCGACGCTTGTCCCACCGGTCGCAGACACGAGGAGGACTTGCTGCTGATGGCTCGGTTGTTCGGCACCGACGGTGTGCGCGGATTGGCCAACGGCGATCTCACGCCCGAGCTGGCGATGTCGGTGAGCTCCGCCGCCGCTCGCGTGCTCTACGACCGGGACGACTCCCGGCGCCGGGTGGCGCTGGTCGGTCGTGACCCTCGGGCCAGCGGCGAGATGCTCGAAGCCGCCGTCGTGGCGGGCCTGACCTCGGCGGGCGCGGACGTCCTGCGCATCGGCGTCCTCCCGACCCCGGCCGTGGCCTACCTGGTCAAGGAGCTGGGTGCGGACATCGGCGTGATGATCTCCGCCTCGCACAACCCGATGCCCGACAACGGGATCAAGCTCTTCAGCGCGGGCGGCAACAAGCTGCCGGACGCCCTCGAGGACGAGATCGAGGCCCGCCTCGCCGAGCAGGTCGAGCGGCCCACCGGCGTGCACGTCGGCCGCGTCCGCGACGTCCCCGACGCCCTCCGCCGCTACACAGACCACCTGCTCATGGCCGCTCCGCACCGGCTCGACGGGCTCAAGGTCGTCGTCGACTGCGCCAACGGCGCCGCCTCCGAGGCCGCACCGGACGCCTACCGCCGCGCGGGCGCCGAGGTCGTGGCCATCAACGCCGCGCCCGACGGCATCAACATCAACGACGGCGTCGGCTCCACCCACCTAGAGGTGCTGCAGGCCGCAGTGGTCGAGCACGACGCCGACCTGGGCATCGCCCACGACGGTGACGCCGACCGCTGCCTGGCCGTGGACGCCGCGGGTGAGGCCGTCGACGGCGACCAGATCATGGCGATCCTCGCGGTCGCGATGCACGAGTCCGGCGAGCTGGCGGAGGACACGCTGGTCGCGACGGTCATGAGCAACCTCGGCCTGCACCTGGCCATGCGCGAGCAGGGCGTGTCCCTGCGCACCACGGCCGTCGGGGACCGCTACGTCCTGGAGGAGCTGCGCGCCGGCGGGTACTCGCTGGGCGGCGAGCAGTCCGGGCACGTCGTGCTGCCCGGTCACGCCACCACCGGCGACGGCCTGCTCACCGCGCTGCGCCTGATGGGCCGCGTCTCGGCCACCGGCAACCCGCTGTCGTCGCTGGCCAAGGTCATGCGCCGGCTGCCGCAGGTGCTGATCAACGTCCGGGTCGCCGACAAGGCCGCCGCCGTGGTCGCGCCCGAGGTCACCGCCGCCGTCGCGGAGGCCGAGGTCGAGCTGGGCGAGACCGGCCGGGTCCTGCTCCGCCAGTCCGGCACCGAGCAGCTGGTCCGCGTCATGGTCGAGGCCGCGAGCGAACAGGACGCGCAGGACATCGCGGACAGACTGGCGAAGATCGTCTCCGCTATCCGGTGATCTTTGTGATTTGGGTCTCCACGGAGGTCGATTCTGTGAGACCCTGCTCACATGGGTGCCATCGTCGTCGCCATAGTTGTCGGGCTCATCGCTGTCGGGCTCGTTGTCGGAATCATCGCGCTCGGCGCGCTGATGCTCGGAGCGCTCAAGGCTGTCAACGCAGCCCACGAGGGCCGCTCCTGGTACGTCAACCGCAGGCATCACAAGGTGTGAGGTTCCGATGCGCCTCCTCGGTGACCTCTGGGCGGTCCTGATCGTCCCCCTGGTGTGCATGCTCCTGGGCGCACTCGTCTTCGCCGTCATCCTCGCCCAAGGCTGGGGCCTGCACACCCTCGTCCACTGAGCCCCGCCCCACCAACCCCGCGCGTCCGATAGGTTCGCGGGGCAATAGTGGTTGACGAGGATAGGTGCAATGCTGGTGAGTTTCGTGCCGTTGTTGATCGGGCTGGTGATCGGCGGAGGCCTCGGCTTCCTCGTGGGTTTCCTGGTGTTCCGCAAACGCCCAGTTCAGAAGGGCTATCCGCAGGCTCCGCAGGCGTGGGGCACCCAGCAGCCGCCGCAGCAGCCCGTGCAGCCTCCTCAGCCGTGGGGTCAGCTTCCCCAGCTGCCCCAGCAGCAGTGGGGCCACCAGCAGCCCCCGCCGCAGCAGGGCTTTGGCCAGCACCCGCCGCAGTGACGTGACGAGGAAGGTCACCCGCTGATCCGACACGGCTCGCGGGCGTGGCCTGGCATGATGCGGCACATGGTGCGCCCGCTCATTGGAATCGTCCTCTTGCTGCTGGTCGTGGGGGCGATCACGTTGGTGATCGTTCTGGTCAAGCGGAAGAACAAGCAGCCTCAGCAGCCCTACGGCCCGCCGCAGCAGTGGGCTCAGCAGCCTCCCCAGCAGTGGGGACAGCAGCCGCCGCAGCAGCAGTGGGGACAGGCGCCGCAGCAACCCCCGCAGCAGTACCCGCCGCAGCAGGGCTTCGGCCAGCACCCGCCGCGCTGACGCCTTCGCGGATGCAAGCACCTCTGCCGTTCCGGCCTCCTGGCGGCGCAATCCTGCGAAGATGAGGAACCAGAGAGTCTTGGTTCGCGTCGGCACCTGTGCTTGAGCGCCGCATGAGCGACGGCGGGTTCCTTGGATGGAGGGGGAAGGGTGACCGGGTTCGGGGCTAACGCCGGTGAGTTCTCATCGGTAGGTGGAAGCATTCGTGCGGCGGCGGATCCTGTCCGCGATCAGCACAGCAAGAACATCGCCGACATGGGGATGGGGCAGGCCGACTTCGGCAAGGCCCACGGCGAGAACTTCCAGCCCTACCAGCAGGCGATGGACAAGATCTCCAAGTGCGTCGCGAGTCTCGCCGACGGCATGGACGACTTCGCCGGAAAGCTGGAGAAGACCGGGTCCGGCTACACCTGGTCCGACGCCGACGCGGCCAGCACCGTCGGAAAGTCTGGGGGTAACTGATGGGCGACGAGTCCAATCTCCCCGCATGGGAAAACGTCAAGAAGGTCCTCGACGACCCGAACGTTTCGGATGAGAAGAAGCGTCAACTCGCGCTGGATTACGCCGGTGAAGACGATGCTGGCTATTTCGGCATGCGCGACGAAATCGAGCCCTACCTGGACAAGTACGACGATGGCTATTCGCGCGTCGTCTTTGGCGAGGGCTTCACGACCACGGATGCAGAAGCCGACCTTCGGGAGTCTTACAAGGCAGCGAAGGACGAGGGGGACAAGGCCTCGAAGGCTGAGAAGGAGCACGACCAGGCCGTCAAGGACGGCAAGGGGAAGCTCGAGGACGTCAAGCGCAAGTCCGAGAACGGCGAGAACGGCGGCGCCGGCGCGAAATCCGGGGACGAGCTGCTCGACGCGGGCAAGCCGGGGCTGAGGTTCTTCGAGACCTGGGTGCCGCTCTACGAGAAGATCGAGAACGACTACAACGACAAGAGCAAGGTCCCGAAGCTCGACAAGATCAAGGAACACTACGACGAGCAGCGGCAGCTGAACTTCGACAAGTTCGCCAAGAACATCGACGATCTCGAAAAGGCCGAAAAGGGCATGCGGGACTCGATGCAGACCATGTCCGACAAGCTCGGCGGCTTGTGGAAGAGCTGGACCGGTGGCGCGTCCGATGCTTCGCAGGACTTCTTCTCGTCGAAGTTCACCCCGACCGCGCAGGAACGCGTGATCCAGACCGTCAGCGACGGCGCGTCGGCGACGAAGGACACGCTCAAGGCCGTGTCGAAGATGATCCAGGAGAAGGCCAACGCCGCGCTGGAGCTCGACAAGTTCTCCGATCGCATCGGTGAGAAAGCCGAGCAGGACTGGGACACCACCATCAAGGTGGCCAACGACACCGAGGACGACACCCTCCTGCGCGAGGCCTGTTCGATCTGGGGCGTCCCAATCGAAGAAGACTGCGGCGACTTGTCCGACGAGGCCAGGGACAAGATCAAGAGCGAGTGCCACAAGGCCGTCCGCCAATCCTTCGCGAAGCAGGTCGAGGACACCTGTCATTCGTTCGTGAAGATGTGCGACGACACCAAGAAGAACATCAACGACGCCTGGAAGAAGCTCAACGACGAGTTGGGCAAGGCCGAGCCGAACCCGTTCAAGAATCCGGGGCCGGCCGACAAGGGCGGTGACCAGAAGCCCGGCGGTCAACAGCAGCCCGGCGGCCAACAGGGCGCTGGTGGTGGCGCCGGAGCAGGTGGCGGTGCGGGCGCTGGTGGTGGCGCTGGAGCCGGCGCAGGCGCAGGCGGCGGTGCTGGAGCCGGTGCGGGGGGTGGAGCCGGAGCCGGCGGGATGCCGCCCACGCCGGAAATGCCGAAGCCACCGGAAATGCCGGAGGTGCCCGGCATGCCAGGGCAGGGCGGCCCAGGCGGTCCTGGCACGCCCGGCGGCGGGGGCGAGAAGGTCACCCTCGGGCAGGGGCAGAACGCCGTGACGGTCCAGGAACCCGGCGCCGACGGCAAGACTCAGGTGCAGTTGACCGGACCGGATGGCCAGCCCAAGGCCTACGCGGTCGACTTCGGCCAGGGAGCACCGGGCCAGATGCCGGGACAGCCCGGCGCCGGACCGGTTCCCGGAGGCGTGCAGACCATGCCCGCACCAGGGCAGATGCCGGGTGCGCAGGGTGGTCCCCAGCCGATCCCGGTTCAAGCCGGACCGGACGGGCGCGCGGTCATCCACGAAGGCGACCGCACCATCACGCTGGAGCAAGGCCCCGGCGGCGAGATGAAGGTCAACGTCGACAACGGCGGTGGTCAGCCTCCGCTGAACCAGACGATCAACTTTGGTGATGAACCACCGCAGCCGCCCACCCTCGGCGGTCCGGAAGGTGCGCCGGCCGGCGGGGGGATCGTTGGCGGCCCCTACCCCGCGGAACCTCCGCAGGGCGGATTCCCGCCTCCGCCGGCTGAGCCCGTGCCGGGTGGCTTCCCGCCGCCTCCTCCTGCTGAACCCGTCGCTCCGGCCGCACCTCCGCCTCCGCCTGCACCTGACCTCGCAGGAGCGGGTGCGGGCAACGGCTTCACCACGATCCCCGCGCCCGACACGAGCGGGTTCACGACCATGCCCGCGGCGGATCCGAGTGGCGGTCCGGTTCCAGGAGCTCCGGCGGCGACGACCGCGCAGGCTGCGGGGGTCGGAACGTCGGCACCTGGTGGCGACGGGGTGCAGAACTCGTTCGGGAGCATGTCCGGAGACCTCTTCGGTGGCCAGGACCAGCCGAGCCCAGTGCCGGGAGGATCCGCCGGTCTGTCCTCGCTCGGTGGCGACCCGGCAGGCGGGCAGGCGCAAGGCGCCGGCTCCACAGGCCTGTCCTCGCTCGGCGGCGACCCCACCGGAGGTGGCCAGCCGGGCGGTTCTCAGAGCGGGCAGGGCTCGGCCGCGATGGGCGGCGGCATGATGGGCGGAATGATGGGTGGTGCGCAGGGCGGCCAGCAAGGCGGCGAGCAAGAGCGCACCAACGACAGCCCGTGGCGCACCCAGGGTCAGCTCTTCGACGACGGTGTGGACGCCTCGAACGTGCGCTTCCGCTCGGTGCTCGGTGAGGACAGGGAGCAATGACCGGAATCAGCGAGAACGCCAAGGCCTTCCGCAACTCGATGGAAGGCCTGGTGAAGGACAACTCGGCGAGCGTTCGTGCCGTCGAGCAGAGCTGGGCCGATTCCGCGAAGTCCGCGGACAAGTCGGCGCAGGAGACCACGGAGAAGGGCCAAAAGCTCGTGGAGCGGATCCGCGAGCGCGCCGAGAACCTCCGTCGCGCGGACGAGAAGTCGGGCGTGCAGGAGATCGCGGTCGGCGAAGAGCCCGAGGCCCAGGACGAGGACCCGGAGGTCGAGCGGTTCTCGCAGGAGCTCTACTCGGCGCAGAAGAGCAAGGCCGAGGCGCTCGCCGCAACCACTGCGCAGGCCGCCGAACCGGAAGCGCCGCAGCACGGTGCCTACGCTCAACCAGCGACCGCGCCGCAAGCTCCACCGGCGGACAACGGGTGGAACGTCCAGGCCGGTCGCTTCGGGCGGCGGAACCCGCAACCTCCGCCGCCTGCCGCTCCGAAACCGCCCGCGCCACCGAAGCCCGCTCCGCGACGGCAGCAGCCGGCGTTCGACGACGACGATGACTACGAGAACCAGAGCTGGTTGCGCTGAACGCATTCCGGGCCGTGATCCGCTGGATCACGGCCCGGTTCGTCACTGCTGCGGATACCCGCCCGGCGGCTGCGGACCCGGCTGCTGCGGCGGATACCCGGGCTGCTGCGGCGGGTAGCCCGGCTGCTGAGGCGGGTAGCCGTAACCGCCGAACTGCACTGGTGTCTGGTTGAATGCGCCGCCTGCTCTGGGCTTGAGCGACTTCCGCACGGCTGGCAGGAAGGCCAGCACCGTGACGACCAGGCCGGGGAGGAAGGTTGCGATTCCGGCGAACGGCAGCAGGGCCTCGGCGATTGTGTCCCCGTACTCCGGTTCCATCTCCATCAACCTGAAGACGATGTCCCAGATGAGGTTCGCCAGGAGCAGGATGGAACCGCCGAGCAGTACGAACGGTGACACCCACAGCCGAAGGATCAGCAGGACGCCTCCCGTGATCAAGGCGAGCCCGCCGGTCAGGCACAGCAGAAGGCCGGGGAGCGAGTCGAGTCCGTCGATCGCGACGTAGATACCAGCGACGATTGCGATCGCGGCGGTGACGATCCCGACGACTCGACCTGCCCCACCGCTCTGCGGCTGCTGGGGATGTCCAAGTTGCTGTGGATATCCTTGTGGATAACTCGCCTGGGGCTGCGAATGAGCAGGTTGTTGCGGGTATCCAGGCTGCTGTTGGGGAAAGCCTTGCTGCTGTGGATAACCCTGCTGCGGGTATCCCGGCTGCTGGCGGTGGGGCGGGTGCGGCGGCGTCATGAGCGGGATTCTCCCGCATCCGATCAGTGGTGCGGGAGTGTTCCGCACAGCTCTACGCGGCGAGTTTTCCGTGGGTGTTGACCTGGTCGATGGTGCTGCCCTTGATGTTCTCGTTGAGCAGGAGGTCGCCTCGGCGGTCGTTGGCGAGGGCTCGGAGGAAGAACGCCGTGAGCAGGCCCTTGGTGATGCGCTGGGTGTTGTACTCGGGCTTGCCGTGCAGCAGGAGCTGGGACCAGTGCGCGCCCTCGGTGAAGCCCAGGTGCGTGGCCTTCTTGATGGTGCGCAGCTGCACCGGGCCGCCCCAGGCGCGCGAGATCGGTTCGGCGTTGGCCACCGGTGGTGTCAGCAGGTCTTCGGCGGCGGCGAGGTGCAGGGCGGGGGCCGTGACCTTCGCGGCGGCCTCCAGGGCTGACGGGTGGGTTTCCGCCGCGGCGAGCGTGGCGACCGCCTTGATGCGCGGGTCCTCGGCCGTGGCCAGGACGGCGCAACCTCCGCCCATCGCGTGACCGGCGGCGCCGAGCTTCTTCTCGTCGACGCTGATCTTCCCGTCGCCGAGCCGGACGCCGACGGCGATGTCCAGCGCGGTGCGCATGTCCTCGGCGTAGAGGCGGTGGGAGGCCAGCGGGCCGTGCTGGGTCGCGGGCGAGACCACGACGATGCCCCAGCTCGCCAGGTGCCTCATCAGGTTCAGGTAGCGGCGCGGCGGCTGCAGCCAGCCGTGCCCGAACACGACCGCGGGCAGGCTCGTCCCCTCCCGCGGGGTGCAGACCATGCCGGGCAGGCCGACCAGTGCCAGGTCGCCGTGCAGCACGTCGTGCGGGCCACGACGGGACAGCTCGACGAACGCGTGCTTCGCGGAGGGCAGCTTCTTGGCTTTGCGCGCCATAATCGACAACCGTAGCGGATCTACGCGCACGCGCGCGGTAGTGATGTGGGTCGCCAGGGCTCCATCATGTTCCGTTCGACCGGAATGGCTACCCTGACTCGCGTGTGCGGCATCGTAGGTTACGTAGGACATCGCCAGGCGCTCGAAGTCGTGCTGGGCGGACTCCGGCGACTCGAGTACCGGGGTTACGACTCGGCAGGCGTGGCGCTGCTCGACGGCGAGGGCAGCCTCGCGGTGGAGCGAGCGGCCGGAGCGCTGTCGAACTTGGAGAAGAAGCTCGCCGGGGGCGAGGCCTCCAAGTTCGAGGGCAACGGCGGCATGGGACACACCAGGTGGGCGACCCACGGTGCACCCACCGACCGCAACGCCCACCCGCATCGGGACACCTCGGGCCGCGTCGCGGTGGTGCACAACGGCATCATCGAGAACTTCGCCGCGCTGCGGGCCGAGCTGGAGGCCGACGGCGTCGAGATGGCCAGCGAGACCGACACCGAAACCGCCGCGCACCTGGTGTCCGCGGCCTACTCGGCCGGACCGACCGCCGGTGACCTCACCGCCAGCGCCTGCGCCGTTGCGCGACGCCTCGAGGGCGCGTTCACGCTGGTCGTGACGCACGCCGACGAGCCGGGCACGATCGTGGCGGCCCGGCGTTCCTCGCCGCTGGTCGTCGGCGTCGGCGAGGGTGAGCACTTCGTGGCCTCGGACGTGGCGGCGTTCATCGAGCACACCCGCGACGCGGTCGAGCTCGGCCAGGACCAGGTCGTGACCATCACCCGCGACGGCTACCGGGTCAGCGACTTCGACAACGTCGAGGTCGAGGCCAAGCCGTTCCGCGTGGACTGGGACCTCTCGGCCGCCGAGAAGGGCGGCCACGACTACTTCATGCTCAAGGAGATCGAGGAGCAGCCCGAGGCGCTCGCCGACACCTTGCGCGGCCACTTCGCGAACGGCCAGATCGTCCTCGACGAGCAGCGGCTCACCGAGCAGGACCTGCGCGACATCACCAAGGTGTTCATCGTCGCCTGCGGCACCGCCTACCACTCGGGTCTGCTCGCCAAGTACGCCATCGAGCACTGGTGCCGCATCCCGGTCGAGGTCGAGCTGGCCAGCGAGTTCCGCTACCGCGACCCGGTCCTGGGCCGCGACACCCTGGTCGTGGCGATCTCGCAGTCCGGTGAGACCGCCGACACCCTGGAGGCCGTGCGGCACGCGCGGACCCAGCGGGCGCGGGTGCTGGCGATCTGCAACACCAACGGCGCGCAGATCCCGCGCGAGTCCGACGCGGTGCTCTACACCCACGCGGGCCCGGAGATCGGCGTGGCCGCCACCAAGACGTTCCTCGCGCAGATCGCGGCGAACTACCTGGTGGGGCTGGCCCTGGCGCAGGCGCGCGGCACGAAGTACTCCGACGAGGTGGCGCGCGAGTTCGACGAGCTCGCCGCGATGCCGGAGGCGGTGCGCAGCACGCTGTCGACCGTCAACCAGGTCCGCAAGCTCGGCCAGGAGCTGTCGGACTCGAAGGCCGTGCTGTTCCTCGGCCGGCACGTCGGCTACCCGGTGGCGCTGGAGGGCGCGCTCAAGCTCAAGGAGCTCGCCTACATGCACGCCGAGGGCTTCGCCGCTGGTGAGCTCAAGCACGGCCCGATCGCGCTGATCGAGGACAAGCTGCCGGTCGTGATCGTGATGCCCTCGCCGACCGGGCGGGCGCTGCTGCACGCCAAGATGGTGTCCAACATCCGCGAGATCCAGGCCCGCGGCGCGCGCACGATCGTGATCGCCGAGGAGGGTGACGAGGAGATCAAGCCCTTCGCCGACGAGCTGATCTCGATCCCCTCCGTGCCGACGCTGCTGCAGCCGCTGGTGTCGACGATTCCGCTGCAGGTCCTGGCCGCGGAGATCGCGCGGGCGCGCGGCTACGACGTCGACAAGCCCCGGAACCTCGCGAAGTCCGTCACGGTCGAGTGATGTCCGGTGACGCGATTTCAATGGAAGTCCGGTCCCTGATTTCCATTGAAATCGGTGACGCGGTTTCCGTTGAACTCGCGTCACCCGCCGGGTGATGGCTGGCTGGGGCACACTGTCGGCGGATCTTGTGGGTCGGCGAGAGGGCTCGTGATGCAGGGCGTGTGGACTCCTGACCAGGTTCGGGCTGCCGAGCAGCGGTTGTTCGCCCGGACACCGGAACCGGTCGTGATGCGCCGCGCCGCCTACGCGGTGGCCGGGCAGTGCGCGCGGGTGCTGACCGAGCAGACCGGCGGAGTCGCCGGGCGGCGCGTCGCGCTGCTGGTCGGGGCCGGGAACAACGGCGGCGACGCGCTGTGGGCGGGAGCGTTCCTGCGGCGGCGCGGCGTCGGTGTCACGGCGGTGCTGCTGGCGCCGGAGAAGGCGCACGCGGCCGGGCTCGAAGGGCTCCGCCGCGCCGGTGGCCGGGCCGTGCCCGCCGAGGGCGCCAACGCCGACACCGCCGGGATCGGCGCCGAGGCCGCCGACGCGCTGGAACGCGCCGACCTGGTCATCGACGGGATCGTGGGCCTGTCGGCGCGCGGTCCGCTCCGGCCCGTCGCGGCCGAGCTGGTGCGCCGGGTGATCGTGCCGATCGTGGCGGTGGACCTGCCCAGCGGCGTCGACCCGGTGACCGGGGCCGTCGAAGGGCCCGCGGTGTCGGCCGACCTGACCGTCACCTTCGGCGGGCTCAAGCCCTGCCACGTGCTCGGCGCCGGGGCGGTGCGCTCCGGCGAGGTCACCGCGGCCGGCGTCGGCATCGCCGATGAGCTGCCAGAACCGGAGTTCGCGCTGCTCGACGCCGCCGAGATCGGCGAGGGCTGGCCGATCCCCGGCCCGGAGGACGACAAGTACAGCACCGGGGTCGTCGGCGTCGCCGCCGGTTCGGCGACCTACCCGGGTGCGGCGGTGCTGACCACCGGCGCGGCCGTGCGGGCCACCGCCGGGATGGTGCGCTACGCCGGGCACGCCGCCGACGAGGTGCGCGCCCGCTGGCCCGAGGTCGTCGCGACCGGCTCCGTCGGCGACGCGGGGCGGGTGCAGGCGTGGTCGGTGGGGCCCGGCATCGGGCTCGGTTCGAGCGGCCGCGACGTGCTGCGGTTCGTGCTCGAATCCGGCCGTCCGGTGTGCGCCGACGCCGACTCGATCACGCTGCTCGCCGACGACGACACCATGTGGGACTCCCGGGACCCCGACGCGCCGCTGGTGCTGACGCCGCACGCGGGCGAGTTCGCCCGGCTGGCGGGCGAAGGCCTGGGCGCGGACCGGGTCACCGCGGCTCGCGAGGTCGCGGCCCGCTGCGACGCGTTCCTGCTGCTCAAGGGCAACACGACGGTCATCGCGGCCCCCGACGGACGGGTCCTGGTCAACGACGCCCGCCAGGCGTGGCCGGCCACGGCGGGCTCCGGGGACGTGCTCACCGGCCTGATCGGCGCCCTGCTCGCCACCGGCGTCGAACCCCTGCTGGCCTGCGGTTACGCGGCCCACGTCCACTCGCTGGCCGCCGAGCTCGCCGCCCACGGAACCAGCGGCGACGGCCCCCGCTCCGAAGCCGGAGCCCCCATCGGCGCCTCGGCCCTCCTCGACGCCGTCCCGCACGCCATCGGCGCGGTCCGGGACGCGGCCCTGCCCTCCTGACTCCGCCCGAAAATCGGCCGGCTTCCACACGATGGTGGGATGTCGCGTGGGAGTGGGCGGCCCGAGGCGTCCCTTCGGTGCGTTGAGCTGGGGAAAGGCCACGTCGGGCGAAGGGTGGGATGGCTGATGTGGGACCATGACCAGGCCATGAGTGACCAGCACGTGTACCGCGCCGACCTGCGGATTGACGTCGATGCGATCCGCCACAACGTCCGGGTGCTCGCGGGCCGTGCCGCCCACTCCGGTGCGCGGACGATGGTGATCGTCAAGTCCGACGGCTACGGCCACGGAGCCCTCACCGTCGGGCGGGCCGCGCTGCAGGCCGGTGCCGACCGGCTGGGTGTGGCCTCCCTCGGCGAGGCGCTGCAGCTGCGCGAGGGCGGGATCACCGCACCGGTGCTGTGCTGGCTGTTCACCGAGGCCGACGAGTTCGGCCCGGCGATCGACGCCGACATCGAGCTCTCGGCGTCGTCGCAGGCCACGCTGGCCCGCATCGTGGCCGCCGCCGCTGCGCAGGACCGGGTCGCGCGGGTGCACCTCAAGATCGACACCGGGTTGGCGCGCAGCGGCTGCCCCGCCGAGCTGTGGCCCGCGCTGGTCGAAGCCGCCGCGAAGGCCGAGGCCGCCGGACACCTCCGCGTCGAGGCCGTGTGGTCGCACCTGGCCTGCGCCGACGAGCCCGGCCACCCGTCGATCGACATGCAGGCCGAGCGCTTCCACCGCGCCTACGAGCAGGCGCGAGCCGCCGGGCTCGCCCCGGTCCGGCACCTGGCCAACTCCGCCGCCGTGCTCACACGGCCCGACCTGCACTTCGAGGTGGTCCGCCCGGGCATCGCCGTCTACGGGCTCGACCCGGTTCCGCAGGCCGGCGACCACGGCCTGCGCCCGGCCATGACCTTCCGCTCGTCGGTGTCCCTGACCAAGCGCGTTCCCGCAGGTGAGAGCGTGTCCTACGGGCACTCGTGGACCGCGGAGAAGCCCACCAACCTGGCGCTGGTGCCGGTCGGCTACGCCGATGGCGTGCCGCGCAGCCTGTCCGGCCGCATGGAGGTGTGGCTGGCGGGACGTCGCCGGCCGGTGCGCGGCCGGGTGTGCATGGACCAGCTGGTCGTGGACTGCGGCGACGACGAGGTCGTCGAAGGGGACGAGGTGATCGTCTTCGGCGCCGGTGACCTGGGCGAACCGACCGCCGCCGAGTGGGCCGATCAGCTCGGCACCATCCACTACGAGATCGTCACCGGCATGTACCGGCCGCGGGTGACGCGCACGGTCGTCGACTCCGAGCTGGAGGAGTCATGACCGAAAAGCGGCATTCCAGGCGGAATCGCACCGCGCGAGTGGGGCGCAGCACACATAGCGGTGTGCAACCGGCACTGCGTTCTGTAACGATCTTCACGTTCCGCCGCCGGAACCGAGTGGAGGCGACGTGAAACCGGTGTGGCAGGCATTGGCCTGGACGAGCGGGGTGATCGGGGCCGCGGTCACCGGCGCCGCCGTGGGCGTGGCCGCGCACAGCACGCGCGCCGCAGTGCAGCGCAAGGGCGACGAGGCGTTCGTCGAAGAACCCCTCGGCAGGCTGCAGCCCGACCGGCAGTCCACCGTCGCCGCCGACGACGGGGTCCCGCTGTCGGTGCAGGAGATCGGGCCCGCCACAGGTGGTGAACCCGCGCTGACCGTCGTGCTCGTGCACGGTTTCGCGCTGGACTCCCGCTGCTGGCACTTCCAGCGCCGCGACCTGCCCGAACTGCTCGGCCCCAAGGTGCGGCTGGTGCAGTACGACCAGCGCAGCCACGGCCGCTCCGGTCACTCCAGCAAGAAGAACAGCACGATCGACCAGCTCGGCCGCGACCTCGACGCCGTGCTGCGCGCCGCCGCTCCCCGCGGCCCGATCGCGCTGGTCGGCCACTCGATGGGCGGCATGACGATCATGGCGCTGGCCGAGCAGAACCCCAAGCTGTTCGCCGACCGGGTCCGCGCGGTGGCGCTCATCGGCACCTCCGCGGGTCAGCTCGGCGAAGCGGGACTGCCGCGCACCTGGCTGTCCCGCGCCAACCCCGTGCCGCGCGGGCTCGCGCTGCTGTCCGAGCTCAACCCGGGCCTGGTCGAGCGCACCCGCAAGATGGGCGACCGGCTGGCGTGGAGCATCATCCGCGCGCTGTCCTTCGGGGACCGCAAGGTGTCCCCGGCCGTGGTGGACCTGATGGCTGAGATGATCGGCGCCACCACCGTGGAGGTCGTCACCGACTTCCTCGAAACGATCAGCCTGCACGACCGCAAGAAGGCCCTGGCGGCGCTGAACACCTGCGAGGTGCTGGTGCTCAGCGGCGATGTCGACAAGCTCACGCCGTTCTCCCCGCACGCCGAGGTGCTCGCCGGGGAGCTGCCGGACGCGACGCTGGTCAAGGTCGAGGGCGCCGGGCATCCGGTGATGCTGGAGCGCCCCGACCTGGTCACCAACGAGATCGTGGCGATGCTGCGGCGCGCCACCGGCATGAAGTTCAAGAAGGGGACCGGGAGTTGAGTGCCGCGCTGAAGACCGTGGAACTGCCGCAGGAGTCCGACACGCTGGAGTTCGGTCGTCGGCTCGGCGCCGCGCTGCGCGCCGGCGACCTGCTGCTGCTGGACGGGCCGCTGGGCGCCGGTAAGACCGTGCTGACCCGCGGCATCGCGGCAGGCATGGGGGTGACCGGCAGGATCACCTCGCCGACGTTCGTCATCGCCCGCGTGCACAGGCCGGAGACCGACGGGCCCGCGCTGGTGCACGTCGATGCCTACCGCCTCGGCGGGCTCGAGGAGATCGACGACCTCGACCTGGACACCGACCTCACCGACGCCGCCGTGGTGGTGGAGTGGGGCGAGGGCCTGGCCGACCAGCTCTCCGACACCCACCTGATGGTGCGGTTGCGCCGCCGCGAGGACGACGTCCGCGAACTCACCCTCGAACCGCGTGGTGAGGGCTGGCCGGAGCGGCTCGGCGAGCTCACCGGGTGACGGAATTCCTGGCCGGGTTCCCCGGTCTGCTCGCGCTCGCGATCGCCGCCGTGGTGCTGTTCGCCGAATCCGGGCTGCTCATCGGCGTTTTCCTGCCCGGATCGGGCACGGTCCTGGCGCTGGGCTGGCTGGCCGGGCACGGTGCCCTGCCGGTCTGGGCGGCGGCGCTGGTCGCGTCGGCGGCCACGATCGCCGGTTGCCAGCACGGCTACTTCCGCGGTGCCCACCCCGGCGTGCTGAACCGGCGCCTGGCCGAGCGGGTGGGCGAGGCTCGCATGAAGCGCGTCGAGTCCGCCCTGGACGGACGAGCCGGGCGGACCACCGCGATCTGCCAGTGCTTCGCGGTCGTCCGCACCCTCGTCCCCCGCCTGGCGGCCCGCTCCGGCATGCCCCACCTGCACTTCACCGCCTGCAACGCCCCGGTCGGCGCCGTCTGGGGAACGGGCCTGGCCCTCCTCGGCGCCTACTCCGGCGAGGCCTACGAGCGAGTCCAAACGGCAACGGGCCTGCTCGGCCTGCCGCTGGTGGCCCTCGCCGCGTTGGTCCTCGGCCTGGTCTGGTGGTCCCGTCGTCGTCGCGATTTCAAGGGAAGTCGTGGTCCTGACTTCCATTGAAATCGTGCTTCCGACTTCCATTGAAATCTGGAAGACCCCTCGATGAGGTGACCTTCGGGCCCGTGGGTGCGGGAGGGCACCTGGTCAGGTGGTGAGGGGGCTCGTGGTCAGGCGGTGGCTCTGAGCTCGGTGGAGAGGTCCTTGGCGAGGCGCTGCATGAGGGGGATGACCTCGTCGGTGGCGATGCGGGTCATGCGGCCTTCGGGGCCCGAGATGGAGATGCCGGCGCCCGCCGGGGCGCCCGGGACCGCCACGGCGTAGCAGCGGACGCCGACCTCCTGCTCGCCGTCGTCGATGGCGTAGCCCTGCTCGCGGATGCGGCCGAGCTCCTCCTGCATCGCCTCGACGTCGGTGATGGTGCGCTCGGTCTGCGGGTTCATCGCCGTGCGCGACAGCAGTTGGCTGACCTCGTCGGCGGGCATGGTCGCCATGACGGCCTTGCCGACCGCCGTGGCGTGGGCGTCGACCCGGCGTCCGACCTCGGTGAACATCCGCATCGAGTGCGGTGAGGGGACCTGCGCGACGTAGACGATCTGGGCGCCGTCGAGCACCGCCATGTTCGCCGACTCGCCGGTGACCTCGGTCAGCTCGGCCAGGTACGGCCGCGCCCAGGAGCCCAGCGCGCGGCTGGCGGTTTCGCCGAGGCGGATCAGCCGCGGCCCCAGCGCGTACCGCCGCGAGGGCTGCTGCCGGGCGTATCCGCTGTTCACGAGGGTCCTGATGATGCGGTGGATGGTGGGCAGCGGCAGTCCGGACTTCTCGGCGAGCTCGGACAGGGCGACCTCGCCGCCGGCATCGGCCATCAGCTCCAGGAGCTCGAAGGTGCGCTCGACCGACTGCACCCCTCCGCCCTGGTTCGCCCGCCGTGGGCCAGTCGTCATCGCAGAACTCCCTCTTCCGGATCCAGCAGAAGTCTAGTTCGTGGTGCGTGCGCAAGCTCATGTTGCTTTTGACGCTATGTGGAAACTAACATCCACGATGCAGAATTTCATGCAGATGTTCTCCGGTTGTGACGGACCTGCTCGCGGGTGCGCGCCGGCTCGTCACGCGGCAAGGTGAGCCATCAGCCACCGTCTGATATCCGGCAGCAGAAAGAGGTGGACGATTCATGTCCGAAACGGCAGGGGTGAAGGTCCTCGGCGGCGCCGTCGAGCGCGGCGACGAGATCCTCACCGCCGAGGCGCTGCAGTTCGTGGCCAGCCTGCAGCGGGCCTTCGGTGCGCGGCGCGATGAGCTGCTCGAACGTCGCAAGCAGCGTCGTGCGGAGGCCGCTGAGAAGGGGCGCTTGGACTTCCTCGAGGAGACCAAGCACATCCGCGAAGGTGACTGGCAGGTCGCCGCGCCGCCGGCCGACATCGCCGACCGCCGCGTGGAGATCACCGGTCCGACCGACCGCAAGATGGCCATCAACGCGCTGAACTCCGGCGCCAAGATCTGGCTGGCCGACCTGGAAGACGCCAACACCCCGCACTGGGACAACGTCGTCTCCGGTCAGGTCAACCTCTACGACCTCGTCCGCAAGCAGATCGAGCTGCACGTCCCGGGCGGCAAGTCCTACACGCTGCGCGACGACGTCACCCACGCGGTGCCGCTGGTGCGCCCGCGCGGCTGGCACTTCGACGAGAAGCACATCGAGGTCGACGGCAAGCCGGTCGTGGCCGCGCTGGTCGACTTCGGCCTGCACTTCTTCCACAACGCCCGTGAGCTCATCAACCGCGGCAGCGGCCCGTACTTCTACCTGCCGAAGATGGAGAGCCACCTCGAGGCGCGGCTGTGGAACGACGTGTTCACCCACGCGCAGAAGGAACTGGGCATCCCGCACGGCTCGGTGCGCGCGACGGTGCTGATCGAGACCTACCCGGCCGCGTTCGAGATGGAGGAGATCCTCTACGAGCTGCGCGACCACTCCGCGGGTCTCAACGCCGGTCGCTGGGACTACCTGTTCAGCGTCATCAAGACCTTCCGCGACTCCGACAAGTACATCCTGCCGGACCGCAACGCGGTGACCATGACCGCGCCGTTCATGCGCGCCTACACCGAGCTGCTGGTGAGCACCTGCCACAAGCGCGGTGCGTTCGCCATCGGCGGCATGGCCGCGTTCATCCCGACCAAGGACGACTCCAACGCGGCGGCGATGGACAAGGTCCACGCCGACAAGAAGCGCGAGGCCGGCGACGGCTTCGACGGTTCGTGGGTCGCGCACCCGGGCCTGGTGCCGATCTGCTTCGAGGAGTTCGACGCGGTCCTCGGCGACAAGCCGAACCAGATCGACCGCAAGCGCGAGGACGTCAACGTCACCGCCGACCAGCTGCTCGCCGTCTCGGAGACCCCCGGTGAGAAGACCATCGAGGGCCTGCGCGGCGCGGTGGACGTCGGTGTTCGCTACATCGTGTCCTGGCTCGGCGGCAACGGTGCGGCGGCGATCCACAACCTGATGGAGGACGCCGCGACCGCCGAGATCTCGCGTTCGCAGATCTGGCAGTGGCTGCACAACAACGTGCAGCTGGCCGGTGGCCAGACGGTGACCCTGGAGCTGGTCCGGGAGACCCTGGCCGACACGGAGAAGGCGCTGCGCGGGGAGGCCGGTTTCCCGACCGAGAACCTCTCCCGCGCGGTTGAGCTGTTCGAGCAGGTGGCGGTGGCCGACGACTTCGTCGACTTCCTGACGCTGCCCGCCTACGAGCAGATCGACTGAGTTGTCATCGCGGGGGTACCGGACAAGCCGGTGCCCCCGCTTTGTCTCTAGGGAGGGTGCAAGTGGCTGAAACCTCGTTGGATTCCGCGGAAGTCGCCCGGCGGCTCGCTTGTTTATCCACTGTGGACGAGCACATGGCGCGGACGTACCCGGGTGCTCGTTCCGACCTGCAACCGGTGCACACCTGCTACGTGCCCGCGGACCGGGTGCACGAGAACGTGCTGCGGGACTGGGCCGATGAGGCCTTGGCGGCGCTCGACGAGCACGCGGCCACACCCTCCCGGCTGGCCGAGATCCTGGGGCTGACCTCGGAGATCGCCGAGGCCGTGCACCCCAGGGTGCGGGCCAAGCTGGCCGGATCTCCCGTGCAGGACCTGCGGATCGACTTCGAGGACGGCTACCGCGCCAACGCCGAGGACGACGACGCGGTGCGCACCGCCGGGGTCGTGGCCGACTGGTTGCGCGACGGCGTGGCGCCGACCGACTTCGGGTTGCGCGTGAAGTCCTACGACATGCCTGAGCTGCGCGAACGCTCGGTCCGGACGCTGGACGTGTTCCTGACCGCGCTGCTGGCGCGCACCGGGGGTGTGCCGGACGGGTTCGTGCTGACCTTCCCGAAGGTCGTCGACGTCGCGCAGGTCGAGGTGTTCGTGGAGATCCTCGGCTTGCTGGAGCAGCGGTTCGGGCTCGACGAGGGCACGCTGCGCTTCGAGATCCAGGTGGAGACCACTCAGTCCATCGTGGACTCCGAGGGCCGGTTCGCGCTGCCGCGCTTCCTGCGCGCCGGGGCCGGGCGGGTCACCGGGCTGCACTTCGGCACCTACGACTACACCGCGTCCTGCGGGCTCACCGCCGCCCACCAGCACCTCGCGCACCGCGCCTGCGACTACGCGCGGCACGCCATGCAGGTCGCCGCAGCGGGCACGGGCGTGTTCCTCTCCGACGGCTCCACCAACGTGCTGCCGGTCGGCGACCAGGTCATCAAGGGCTGGCAGACCCACTACGAGCTGGTGCGGCGTTCCCTGGCGCACGGCTTCTACCAGGGCTGGGACCTGCACCCGGCGCAGCTGGCGACCCGCTACGCGGCGGTGTTCGCGGCCTTCCGCGACTCGGCACCCGCCGAAGCGGCCCGCCTCGCCGCCTACACCGGCACCGGCTCCGCCGAGGTCCTCGACGAACCCGCCACGGCCCGCGCCCTGGCGGCCTCCTTCGTCCGCGCCCTCGACAACGGCGCCACCGACGCCGACGAGGTCAAGACCCTCACGGGCCTAGCAGAACCCGACCTCCGCTCCCTCGGCCGCCTCTGACCCCGAGCGTTCCCCGGATTACGGCGGTATTCGGACCCCCGATTACCGCCGTAATCGGAACCCGGGTTACGGCGGTAATCGGGGCCCGGGTTACCGCGGCCTCGCAGAACCCGACCTCCGCTCCCTCGGCCGCCTCTGACCCCGAGCGTTCCCCGGATTACGGCGGTAATCGGGGCCCTGAATACCGCCGTAATCGGGGTGGGGAGACTCCGGTCGTCGGGTATGTGGGTCGGAGGGGTTCCGCGTGTTGTTGACTCTTCCCCGCGGTCAAGGCTCATGCTCGTGGTGTGAACGAGCTGTTGAGCATCGGGGAGTTCTCGGCGCAGTGCGGGTTGTCCGCGAAGATGCTGCGCTCCTACGCCGCCGTCGGGCTGTTGCTGCCCGAAGCGGTCGAAGCTTGGTCGGGGTACCGCTACTACTCGACCCGCCAGCTGCAGCGGGCCCGCGTCATCGCCCTGCTCCGGCAGGCGGACGTCCCGGTGGACGACATCGCGCGCTACTTCGCCGACCCGAGCGCTGAGCAGTGGGAGCGCTGGGACCGCGAGATCGTGGAGTCCTCCGAAGCGCGCCGGAAAGCCCTGGCCGAGGCCCGCGCGGACCTCCTCGCCGATGTCGCCCCAGCAGCCCCGCCGAGGAAGGGAACCGCTGTGACCAGCACACTCAACTCCGGAGCCAGCACGCACACCGGCGGCCGGGAGAGCAACCAGGACGCCACGCTCGTCGCCGAGGAGCTGTTCGCGGTGGCCGACGGCATCGGCGGCTTCTCCAGCGGTGACGTCGCCAGCAGGCTGGCTCTCGACACCCTGGAGCGCGCCTTCGCCGCGGACCGGACGATCGCCGGACTGCTCGACGCAGCGCGGCAGGCCAACGAGGCGGTGTGGCGGCGAGCCCACTCCGACGGGACGTCGATGGGCACCACCGCGGTGGCGCTGGCGATGACGACCGACGCGGGCGCGGTGGTGCTCAACGTCGGCGACTCCCGCCTGTACCGGCTGCGCGACGACCGCCTGGAGCAGCTCACCCAGGACCACACGGTCCCCGCCGAACTGCTGCGCGCCCACCAGGTCACCGACGAGCAGGCCCGCAACCACCCGCACCGGCACGTGCTGACCAGGGCGATCGGCGTCGGGCCGGAGGTCGAGGTCGACCACGCCGGCGCGTCGGTCAAACCGGGAGATCGCCTGCTGCTGTGCACCGACGGGCTCTACAACACCCAGGGCCCCGAGGAGCTCAAGGCGCTGCTGAGCTCCGACTCCGACCCGCAGCAGACCTGCGACCGGCTGGTCGAGGCCGCCCTCGCCCGCGACGTCGACGACAACGTCACGGCTCTCGTGCTCGACGTCGGCTGAGGGGTTGCCCGGGCGGGTTCGGTGTGTGGGGATGGGGGTGGAAGGAGTGTGCGCATGGAGATCCGGGGTGCGGTGCTGCAGGAGTGCGGGCGTTCGGGGCCGTGGGAGGCCACGAAACCGCTTGCGGTGACCGAGGTCGAGCTGGACGAGCCCGGTCCGGGCGAATTGCTGGTGCGGATGGAGGCCGCCGGGGTCTGCCATTCCGATCTGTCCGTTGTGGACGGCAATCGGGTGCGGCCGGTGCCGATGCTGCTGGGTCACGAGGCCTGCGGCCTGGTCGAGCGGATCGGACCCGGGGTGACCGATGTTTCGGCCGGGCAGCGCGTGGTGTTGTTCTTCGTGCCGCGGTGCGAGGAGTGCGAGGCCTGCCAGGCCGGCGGCAAGCGGCTGTGCACTCCGGGGTGGGCGGCCAACGGCGCCGGAACCCTGCTGTCCGGGCAGCGCCGGCTGAGCTGGGGCGGCCGCGAAGTGCACCACCACTGCGGGGTTTCCGGTTTCGCCACGCACGCCGTGGTCGACCGCCACTCGCTGGTGCCGGTGCCCGACGACGTGCCGCCGGACATCGGCGCGCTGCTGGGCTGCGCCGTGCTCACCGGTGGCGGGGCGGTGAAGAACGCGGCCGCGCTGCAGCCCGGCGAGGACGTGACCGTCGTCGGCATCGGCGGGGTCGGGATGGCTGCGGTGCTGGTCGCGAAGGCCCTCGGCGCGGGCAGCGTCACCGTCGTCGACCCCCTGGAGGGCAAGCGGGAGCGCGGCCTGCAGCTGGGTGCGACCGAGGCGCTCGGCCCCGACGAGGCCGTCGACCGCGGGCACCGCAGCGACGTGGTGATCGACGCCAGCGGCAACGCCCGCGCGTTCGAGACCGCCGTCCAGGTGACCGCTCCCGCCGGGCGCACGGTGTCGGTCGGCCTGCCCTCGCCGGACGCGCGCGCCAGCATCTCGCCGTTGGCGCTGGTCAGCGAGACTCGCACGATCGTCGGTTCGTTCCTGGGGTCCGGGCTGCCGCAGCAGGACATCCCGGAGTACGCCGAGCTGTGGCGCGCGGGCAAGCTGCCCGTCGAGGAGCTCGTCTCCGGCACGATCGGCCTCGACGAGATCAACCACGCGATGGACGAACTCGCCTCCGGCCGAGCCATGCGCCAGGTCATCCGGTTCTAGAGGCTGGTCGGTACCGGCTGGAATGGGGCCTAGAGGCGGCGGAGCCCTTCGAGGACGCGCTCCAGCAGCGCCTGGCTCGGGGCGGTGCTGGAGGTGCTCACGGTCTCGTGCGCGGTGACCGCGCCCGAGCCCGCCATGTCGGCGATGAGCACCCGCACGACGCCGACCGGGAGCGACAGCGCGGCCGCGACCTCGGCCACCGACCGGGGCACCACGCACAGCCCGGCGATCGTCCGCCACTCCGGCGGGCGATCGCCGAGCGGGCAGCGCCCGGTCGTGGAGATCAGCGCTTCCAGCGGTAGCGACAGCGTCGTCCGGGTGCGGCCCGCGGTGTGCGCGTAGGGGCGGATCATCGAGGCGGGCGGCTCGTCCCAGTCGCTCTCCGGACGCCGCAGCGGCGCCGGAGGCCCGGGCTCGATCGCCGCGGGCGGTTCGGGTTCGGGCTCCGGTGGAGGTGGAACCGGTTGCGGTGCTTCGGGTTCCGCGCGATCGCGGGTTCCCTCGACTTCCCGCTTCCAGCGGCGGCGAAGCGACGGCGAGCCGAACCTGGCGCCCGTGAGCTCGACGATCGAGTCGTCGTCCCCGGCCGGGAGATCCGCCTCCTCGGACTCCGCTTCCTCCCACACGTCGCGCATCGCTGCCGAGCCGAACCGCGCCCCCGTTCGTCCGACGACGCCCTTCCTGCTCACCGCCGCGACCCTGGGATGCGGAGAGTGTCCACGCTGAACTCCCTGTGATCAACGAATCCGACAGTCATCAAAAGTACGGACATCGGAGCCGGTGATCGTGACGCAGGCGTTCCGGTCATGTGCAGAGCGTGTTAACGGTGATGCCGGGCAGACTGTCGGCACGACCACGTGAGAGGGGTGCGAGATGCAGGACGACGTGCTGCGGGAGCTGGCCGATCGGCTCGGCGACCACCAGGTCTTCGGAGAACCCGTGCGGCAGGGCGACACGACGCTGGTGCCCGTGGCCTCCGTGCGGGTCGGCGGCGGCCTGGGCGGCGGTGGCGCGGAAGGAGCGGGCGGCGGAGGCGGAGTGGTGGCCCGGCCGGTCGGAGCCTTCTCCGTCAACGCTGACGGAGCCGTCGCCTGGCATCCGGCGGTGAACGTCAACCGGATCGTCTGGGGAGGACAGCTCGCCCTGGCGACGGCCGTCGTGGCCTGCTCGATCGCCTTCCGGCGCCGCCGCTAGGTGCCGATGGACTGGGGGTCCATGCCGGACCACTCGACGAGCTTGGCGGAGACCTCCGCGATGCTCGGCCGCGACTTCGGGTCCGGTGTCAGGCAGGCGTCCACGGTGCGCGAGAGCGCCGCGGGCAGCCGCCGGTGGGTGCGCAGCGGGGCGGCCTGCTCGTCGCGCTGCGGGTAGTAGCGGCTGCCGCCGGTGGTGCGTTCCCGGTGCGACGCCGAGGCCCACGGCGTGGTGCCCGACAGCGCCTCGTACAGCGTCACACCGAGCCCCCAGACGTCGGCGGCGGGTGACATCCGCTCACCCCGGGCCTGCTCCGGCGAGAGGTAGTCGAACGTGCCCGCCGAGCTCTTCTCACCGATCCGGCACACCAGGCTCAGGTCGAGCAGCACCGCCCGGCCACCGATCTCCACCACGTTGGACGGTTTCACGTCCAGGTGGACCCAGCCGTGCCCGTGCAGGTAACCGAGCACCGAGCACAGCTGGATGCCCAGCACCGCGGCGTCGACCGGCCGGAGCCTGCTCAGCTCGCCGATCAGGTAGCTCAGGGTGTGACCGGGCAGCGTCTCGGTGATCACCACCGGGCGCTCCGGTTCGGCGCTGCGCACGATCTCGTAGCCGCGCACCAGGTGCGGGTGGGTGAGCTGGGTGAGCAGCACTCCTTCGTTGCGCAGCCAGGCGATCGCGCGTTCGTCGGTGGCGCGCTCGGGCCGGATCGTCTTGGCGATGCAGCGGCAGGACCGCTGCTCGCTCCACACGTCGTAGACGTCGAGCCTGCTGCCGCGCCGCAGGTGGTCGACGACCCGGTAGCCGGAGGCGAGGGAGTCGCCGGGCGCCAGCGGCGCACCGGTTGGTCCCCAGTTCTGCTCCGGCTCTCCGTAGTAGTAGGACGAGGTCAAGGAATCGATCAACACCGCTGGGGTCAGCTGTGACTGCGGTGGCGACGGCGGTGGTCGCTGCTGTCGTGCCGGCGACGGCGGTGGTCGTCGCTGCTGCCGTGACGGCGGTGGTGGTGATCGCTTCCGCGCGAATGGTGCTGCTTCGCCGGGGACACCATCTGGAACAGCTTGGAAAGGTCCACTGCACACTCCCGAATTTCATGATCATTTGGGTTACTCGGCGGCAACCCATCGGACCATTCTTCCGTAGATCGAGTGGCTGATGCGACCGGTTTCGAATGAAAAGCGCTTCGGGCAGCGAATGAAGAACCGCGGCTGGTAATAGCGAGAACTACTACCAGCCGCGGTTTCGGGGGAGGGTCAGCCCTGGAAGGCCACCGCGGCCGCGGCATCGACGATGCCGTAGCCGTACACGGGGTTGTAGACCCCGCGCAGACCGGCGACCGGGGTGCGCGCCGTGGAGATCAGCGCGTCCTCGACACCGGCGGCGTCACGTCCCTGCGCGCCCAGCAGCGCGGCGACCCCGGCGACCTGCGGGGCCGCCATCGACGTCCCGGCGAGGGCGTCGTAGTCGGCCTGCCCGCACTCCGGCCTGCCCGTCCCGCGCGGAACGCTGGACCAGACGTCGCCGTCGCAGTCGCCCAGCGACGAACCGCCCGGGGCCGAGACCGCCCGGAGGTTGAGCTTGACGCCGAGGTTGGAGTACACCGCGTGCATCTCGTCGGCGTCGGTGGCCGCCACGCACAGCGCGCCCTGCTCCCAGGACGGGGTGTCGCACAGCGGCGCCGTCTCGTTGCCTGCCGAGGCCACGACGACCACGCCCTTGTCCCGGGCGTAGGCGATGGCCTCCTTGGTGGCCGACTGGACGCCCAGCAGGGTCAGCACCTGGATGCCCGGCTGGGCTCCCAGGCTCAGGTTGATCACGTTCGCGCCGTGATCGGCGGCGTAGCGCACGCCCGCCCCGATCTCCTCGAACGTGCCGGAACCGTTCTCCAGCGCCTTGATCGGCATGATCTTGGCGTCCGGTGCGACACCGGCGCCGCCGACGCCGTTGCCCGCGGCCGCGGCCGCGATCCCCGCGACGTGCGTGCCGTGCACGTCGGATTCCTGCCCGACGCCGTCGGCGCCGGTCCAGTCACCGTTGCCGCAGGGCGCCGGGCCTCCGCCGCAGGAGAAGGTGGCGCCCGGGACGAGCTTCCCGCTGAACTCGGGATGCCCGAGGTCGAGGCCGGTGTCCACCACCGCGATGGTCTACCCGGAGCCGGTGCTGCTCGCCCAGGCCTCCGGGGCGTGCAGTTGCTGCAGTCCCCACTGCTTCTCGGTCAGCGGGTCGCCGGCGGCGGCTCCGGCGCTCGCTTGCGTTGCCACCAGTGATAAGCCGACCAGGCTCGTGGTGATCAGGGTCCGCATCCGCATTGCGACTCCCATGTGTTGGTGCGGCATTTCGGGGATCAACGAGCCCGGTCGGCAATAGTTTCCCGCGCAACCGTGATTGCCTCCGATCACCGAGGCAGGTTCCTTCGGCTGGAGCAATGCGGAATGTGATCATTCCATTTTGGTGACACCGAAAAGCGGTCGTTGCTCGGCAATTACGACATTTGGGTTTCGCGCCGCTTGGAGAACAGCAGGTTCAGCAGCAGGGCGGCGATGCAGCCGGTGCTGATCCCGGAGTCGAGGACGGTCCGCAGCGCCTCGGGGAAGTGGTCGTAGAACGAGGGCGCCACGACCGGGATCAGGCCGAGCCCGAGCGCACCGGCCACGATCAGCGCGTGCTGCGGGTCGCCGAGACCGGCCGTGCTCAGCGTGCGGATGCCGCTGGTGGCCACCGATCCGAACAGCACCAGCGCGGCTCCGCCGAGCACCGGCTGCGGCACCAGCGAGACGACCGCGCCCGCGACGGGGAACAGCCCGAGCAGCACCAGCACGCCGCCACCGGTGGCGACCACGAAGCGGCTGCGCACGCCGGTCAGCGCGACCAGGCCGATGTTCTGCGCGAACGCGCTGCAGGTGAACCCGCCGAAGATGGCCGAGAGGGCGCTGCCCGCGCCGTCGGCGCGCAAACCGGCGGCGATGGTCTTCTCGTCGGCGGGCCGGTCCACGATCTCGCCGAGCGCGATCATGTCGGCGGTGCTCTCCATCATCGCCACCAGCATCACGATGCAGATGGACAGCGTGGCGGTGATGCTGAAGGTCGGCGTTCCGAGCTGGAAGGGGACCGGGAGGTTGAACAGCGGCGCCGATGCGAAGGTGCTGGTGTCGATCAGGCCCATCGGCCAGGCGATCAGGGTGCCCACGAGCAGGCCGATGAGCAGCGCGATCCGGTTCAGGAAGCCGGTGAGGAAGCGGTTGAACAGCAGCACCAGCACGAAGGTGATCCCACCGAGCAGGACCTTCTGCGGTGCCGCGTAGTCGGGGGCGTCGCTGTCCTGCCCGGCGATCCACTTGATCGCCACCGGCATCAGCGAGAGCCCGATCAGGGTGATCACGGTGCCGTTGACCACCGGCGGGAAGAAGCGCACCAGCCGCGAGAAGTACGGCGCGGCGAGGAACGCCAGCACACCGGCGATGAGGACCGATCCGTAGACCACCGAGAGCGGGTTCTGCGACCCGCTCTGCTGGGCGACGATCGCGAGGATCGGCGCCACGGACCCGAACGTCACACCGTTGACGAACGGCATCCGGGCGCCGATCTTCCACACGCCCAAGGCTTGCAGCGCCGTGGCGATGCCCGCGGTGAACAGGCTCGCGCCGATCAGCAACGTCATCTGCAGCGGTGGTAGCCCGATGGCCTCGCCGACGATCAGCGGTGGTGCCACCACTCCCGCGTACATCGCAGCGACGTGCTGGATGCCGAAGGCGATCAGCCGAGTGGGTGGTAGTACTTCGTCGACCGGGTGCACGGTGCTGGATGTGTCGGTTCTGGCCATGTTTTCAGCTCCCAAACCCGCTGGGTCATGTCGTCAAGTCACTATCGGCACGAGGTGTTCTTTCCCGGTTTTCGTTGTGTTGCAACGCAATTACGATCCACAGTGGACTTTTGGGCACGGCGGACCCGGCGTCCCTTTCGGAACGCCTTCACTTCGAGGGGATTTCTCCGGATCTGTGTTGCGCGTAGGTGCGAGCGGCGGGGCCGCGAGGCGTGCTGTCCACCCTCGAGACGGGCGCCGCAGCGGGTTCTCGGACCAGCCCCGCCGGAGGGGTTCTCAGAACTCCGGGGTGGTGTACCAGGCCATCGGCTGGTCCTCCACGTCGTCGCGGCGGACGGTGCCCTCGATGAGGCCGTAGGGGCGGTCCGCGGCGTAGAAGACCTCGTTGTCGTTCTCCAGGCCGAAGGGCGAGAGGTCGACGAGGAAGTGGTGCTTGTTCGGCAGCGAGAGGCGGACCTCGGCGAGCTCGGGGTGCTTCTCCAGCGCGGCCTTGGCCATCTCGTAGAGGCTCTGCTGCAGCGCGAGGCTGTGCGTGGTGGCGAAGGCCTCCAGCATCGTGGCGCGGATGGACTCGAAGCTCTTGCCCCAGTCCACGTCGGTGTGCTGGTAGCGCCAGCGGGCGGTGACGGCGGTGGCCAGGATCCGGTCGTTGGTCTCGGCCAGCGTCGTGTACTGGTCCTTCGGGTACCCCCAGAACTCCGATCCGGTCGACTTCAGCACGACCAGGTCCTTCAGGCCCGACACCACGTGGGCCTGGTCGCCGTCGATGGTGATCGCGGTGGTGCGCTTCTCATCGCCGGCGCGGGAGAACGAGTGGTCGTGGCCGGTGCCCTCGACCGGGATCCGCTGCCAGCCGTGCTCCTCGATGAGGATCCGGGCACCGTTGATGCCCTCGGCGCTGGAGACGAAGTGCCTGCCCAGCCGCAGCGCGAAGTCCTCGATCTCGCCGATCGGTTCCTGCTTGGCGAAGGCGTAGACGGTGTTCTTCTGGGTGTCGGTCGGCAGGACCTTGCTGTTGTCGCCGGACAGGTGCGCCTCGTCGAGGTCGCCGCGCAGCGAGCTGCTGACGTTGAGGTCCTTGATGGTGTGCCGCGGCGTGGAGCGGTCCACGGTGACGATGCGGACCTCGGCCTTGCCGTACTGGTTGGGGCCCATGACGATGCCCATGATTCAGCTCCCTCGGTAGGTGGAGTAGGCGAACGGGCTCAGCAGCAGTGGAACGTGGTGGTGCTGGCCGGGATCGGTGATCCGGAAGGTGATCGACACCTGCGGGTAGAAGGTGGCGGTACCCCGCTGGTCGAAGTACTCGCCGGTGTCGAAGGTCAGCCGGTAGTCGCCCGCTTCGAGGCGACCCGGGCCGAGGTCGCGGCAGCGGCCGTCGGCGTCGGTCCGGCCGGTTGCCGCTGGGTTTCCGTCCGGCAGGGGTTTCCCGTCGGCGGTCTCCAGTCGGACGGCGACGCCGGCCGCCGGTGTGCCCTGGGCGGCGTCGAGGACGTGGGTGGTGACAGCGCTCATTCTTCGATCACTTTCGCCAGCCGCAGCGCGGCGATCTTGCGGAGTTCGGCGTCGACGATGCGCAGCTCGTCGGTGGGGTCGTTGTCGAGCCTGGAGCGCAGGATCTCCAGGAGTTCCTCGCCGCTGCGCCCGCTGGCGCACACCAGGTAGACGTGCCCGAAGCGGCGCTCGTACTCCAGGTTGGCCGCCCGCAGCTCATCGGCCAGCTCGTCGCTCACACCCGCCTGCTCGCGGCGGGAGAAGTCGGCGCTCTGGCCGATGTCCTTGGGGCGTTCCCCGATGCGGGGGTGGGCGGCCAGGGCCTGGAAGATCTCGGAGTCGGTGAATCCGGGGGCGGCGTCCGCAGCGGCGTTCTGCACGGCTTCGGCGTCGGCGAACGGGCGCGCGTCGGCGATGTCGGCCGCCCAACGGGTGATGTCCAGGCAGCTCAGGAGCCTGTCGATGAGTTCGGCCCGGGATGATTCGTTGAGCCGTTGAACACCGGTGGTCGTAGCCATGCGCTTCTCCGCTGAAGTGGTTCACATGCCGGCTCGATCGTCCCGAGAGAACTCGGTGACCGCAGTGCCGGTCCGGTGCGCAAAAAGCTACGACCGCCTTGACGGGGTGTCAACAGTTTGTTGAAAAACCCAGGTTAACGGTGTTGCTGAAGGTGAACGGGAGGTGTGGCTTCAGCGATCTGCCTGGTCCCGGTTGAGGTAGTTGTAGACCGTGAAGCGGCTGACTCCGAGCGCCTTGGCGACCGACTCGACGGACTTGCGCATGTTGAACGCGCCGCGCTCCTCCAGCAGCCGGACCGCCTTCTGCTTGTCCGCGCGGGGCAGGTCCGGCAGCTTGGCGCCCAGCTCGCCCTCCACGGCGCGGATCATGCGGTCCAGGGCGCTGGTGAGCTCCTGGCCGGGCACGCGCACGGCGACCGCCGGGGCACCCTCCCAGTACAGCACGATGTCGCCGGGTTCCCGCTGGTCAGCGGGTACGGCGGTGCCGCCGACGTGTTCCAGCAGCGGGGCGATCGCAGTGGCCAGCGGATGCATCGCGACCAGCCTAGACCCGGTCGTCCTCGGCGGTGACCTGCAGGGTGATCCGGCTCGCCCCCGATGCCAGCGCCTTGTCCAGCACCTCGGCCAGGGCGGGCAGCAGCCGCTCCCGGTCGGCGGTGATCGCCGTGCCCAGCGGACCGAAGTCCGGATCCAGGCCCGCCGCCAGCAGGCAGTCCCGGGCCGCCAGGGCGTGCGCCGGCGGCTCCCCTTCGCCCTCGAACGGTTCCGTGGTGAACTCTGCGCGCAGCATCATGGACCGACCTCCCTGTCCGAGACGGTAGCGTCCGCCCGCAACAACGACCCAGACGGGAAGCCGATGAAGACGGACCGATTCGACGTCAACCTGTCGATCCTGTTCACCGAGCTCGATCTGCTGGAACGACCGGCCGCCGCCGAGGCTGCGGGCTTCCAGCAGGTCGAGTTCTGGTGGCCGTTCGACAGCCCGGTGCCCGCCGAGGCCGACGTGGAGAAGTTCATCAGGGCCATCGACGAAGCGGGGGTCTC
Organism: Saccharopolyspora mangrovi; assembly: GCF_035320975.1. Taxonomy (NCBI): domain Bacteria; kingdom Bacillati; phylum Actinomycetota; class Actinomycetes; order Pseudonocardiales; family Pseudonocardiaceae; genus Saccharopolyspora; species Saccharopolyspora mangrovi. The sequence goes on from NZ_JAWLNX010000009.1 coordinate 180,000, forward strand.
GCTGGTAGGACTGAACTTCTTCGGCGGCGACCTCGCCGCCGGTGAGCGCGGAGTGCTGTCCGATCCCGACCGGGCCGGGCAGTTCGCGGCCAACATCGACGTGCTCTGCGAGATCGGCGAGCGGCTCGGTTGCCGCGCGTTCAACGCGCTCTACGGCAACCGCATCGACGGCGTCGATCCGCGCGCCCAGGACGAGGCCGCCACCGAGAGCCTCGTGCGCGCCGCCCGCGACGTCGCCCGGATCGGCGGTACCGTGCTCATCGAACCGGTCAGCGGGATCCCGGCCTATCCGCTGCGGACCGCCGCCGACGGGCTCGCCGTCGTCGACCGGGTGCGCGAAGCCGGCGAGGTGGACAACGTCCGCCTGCTGTTCGACGTGTACCACCTGGTCACCAACGGAGACGATCCGGACGTGGTGCTCGACGAACGGCCGGAGTCGATCGGGCACGTGCAGATCGCGGACTCGCCGGGGCGAGGAGAACCCGGCACCGGGACGATCGACTTCGCGCACTACTTCGCCAGGCTCGACGAGGTCGGCTACACCGGCCACATCGGACTCGAATACAAACCCAGCGGCGCCAGTACCGAAGCCTTCGGCTGGATCTCGCGCTGAACCTAGGAGGCTGCAGTTGCCCGGTCCCGTTCTCATCGCACCGGACAAGTTCAAAGGCACCCTCACCGCCCCGGAAGTCGCCGAGGCGGTCGCTGCCGGGCTGCGCGAGGAGCGCCCCGACGTGGAGGTGCGGCTCGCGCCGGTCGCCGACGGCGGTGACGGCACCGTGGACGCCGCGCTGGCCGCCGGGTACGCCCGGATGACGGTGCCGGTGAGCGGCCCGACCGGGTACCCGGTCGACACCGAGATCGCCTACGACGGGGAGACCGCCGTCGTCGAGCTCGCCTCCGCCTCCGGTCTCGCGCTGCTGGACCCCGACGACCTCGACGCGCTCGGCGCCTCCAGCGACGGCACCGGCGAAGCGCTGCTGGCAGCGCTCGGCACCGGTGCCCGGCGCGTCGTGCTCGGCGTCGGCGGCAGCGCCTGCACCGACGGCGGTGCCGGGCTGCTCACCGTGCTCGGCGCGAAGATCCTGGACACCAACGGGAATCCGGTCGCGCCCGGTGGCGGTCCGCTGGCCAACGTCGGCGAGATCGACCTGTCCGGGCTGGATCCCCGCATCCGCGAGGTCGAACTCGTCCTGGCGTCCGATGTGGACAACCCGCTCACCGGTCCGCACGGCGCCGCGCACGTCTACGGCCCGCAGAAGGGCGCGAACCCGGAGCAGGTGGAGCTGCTGGACGGTGCGCTGGGCCGCTACGCCGAGGCGATGAAGGCCGCAGGTGGCCGCGACGTCGCCGACCAGCCGGGCGCGGGTGCGGCCGGCGGGGTCGGCTTCGCGGCCCTGGCGGCGCTGGGCGCGACGATGCGGCCGGGCGTGGACGTGGTGCTCGACCTGGTGGACTTCGACCGCCACCTCGAGGGGGCGGGACTGGTCATCACCGGCGAGGGCGCGCTCGACGAGCAGACCCTGCACGGCAAGGCCCCGGCCGGAGTCGCCGCTCGCGCCATCGCGGCGGGAATCCCGGTCATCGCCATCGCGGGTCGCTGCGACCTCACCCCGGAACGCCTCGCGGAGGCGGGCATCGACGCCGCCCACGCCCTCCTCGACGTCGAACCGGACCCGCAGCGCTGCATGGCCGACCCAGCCCCCATCCTCACCACCCTCGCGAGGACGCTGGCCAAGACCCACCTCTGACCTGCGGTACCGAGGTGGGATTCGAATTTCGCGCGAATTTCGACGGGGAAACCTGGGCCTCGAATTTCGCGCGAAATTCGAAAACGTCCCCCGCCCAGGTGAACCCGGGTGGGGGACGTTCGCGTGGTGCCGGGGCTAGTCGGTCTCGGACTTCGAGCGGCGGGGGATGAGGGCGATCACCACGAGCAGCAGGACCGCGATGACCGCGCCGCCGCCGACGGCCAGCCAGAAGGTGTAGCCGCCGCTGTCTGACTCGCCCGGCGGGGCGGGGGCGACGTTGAGGTAGTAGCCGCCCTCGGTGGTGTGGCCGTCGTCGAAGACGGTCTGGTACTTCACCGTGTGCAGGCCGGGTTTCAACGCTTCGATGTGGACGGTCAGGTGGTTGCCGCTGACCTCCACGTCACCCGAGACCTTGTCGGATCCCGACGGGTCCTTGACCTCGATGCGCGGCGGCCGCGACTCGTCCAGCGCTCCGGCGAAGTCCATCTCGATGCGGTCCACCCCGGCCTGTGCGGTCTCGCCCGGGCCGGGGGAGGCGACGTTGAGCCCGCTGTGCGCGAGCGCGGTGCCCGGTTGCAGCAGTGCCAGCAGCGCGGTCAGGACCGCACCGAGGGTGGGGCTCAGAAGTCGGCGCATGCGATGCGGTTGTCGGAGAACTCGGCCGGGTGCACCACGAGCGACTTGGCGGCCTCGGCGGGCTTGTCGTTCTCGGCGGTCATGAAGCCGCGTCCGCCGGCATCGGCGCTGAAGGCCAGGTGGATCTCGTTCGGCGGCACCTCGGGGCCGGCCTGGTCGAACTTGAAGTGACCGCCGCCGTTCTCCTCCGCGCACGGCTTGGCGTGCACGTGTGCCATGTACTTGCCGTTCGGCGCCAGACCGGTCATCTCCAGGGTGACGGTGGTGCCGCCCGGGTGGGTCGCCAGCCACGCGGTGCCCGCGGCCTGGTCCAGGCCCGGCGGACGCGTCGGCAGCAGCACGAACTTGTTGGTGCGCAGCTGCGCACCCGGCACGTCCTTGGCGGGCGTGGCGTTCGGGTCGCCCATGTTCATCTGGGTGCCACCACCGGCCTGCTCGCCGCCGGCGTGCTGCATGTGCGCGTTGTGGTCCTGCGAAGAACCACCGCTGCAAGCGGAAAGAGCCGCGCAGGCCACGACCAGCCCGGCGGCGAAGGACTTGCGAAGTGTCAATGCCCTCATCAACTTCTCTTGAGTGCTTCCTGGAACCGCGTCGGAGCGCGACGTTCAGCGCCCTGGTCGCCACCGTCCACGATGGATGTCCGATTCGGACGGACGGTGTGGACCAAAGCCAGTTGCCGCCCCGGGCTCAGCGCGAGCCCGGGGCGGCAACGCGGCTCACATGTTCTGCGCGGCCTGCTTGATGGCCTGGCGGATCCGGCCGTAGGTGCCGCAGCGGCAGACGTTCTCGATCTTGTCGATGTCCGCGTCGGTGACGTCGTCGCCCTTGTCGTTGAGCAGGGCGACAGCCGTCATGATCTGGCCGGGCTGGCAGAAGCCGCACTGCGCGACGTCGCGGTCCAGCCACGCCTGCTGCACGGGGTGCAGCTCGTCGCCGTCGGCCAGGCCCTCGATCGTGGTGATCTCGGTGCCGTCGGCGTCCTCGGCCTTGACCATGCAGGTCTGGACTTCCTCGTCGTCCTGCAGGCAGGTGCAGGCGCGGCAGACGCCGACGCCGCAGCCGTACTTGGGACCGGTGATGCGCAGCTCGTCGCGCAGCACCCACAGCAGGGGCATCTCCGCGGGGACGTCGACCTCGACGTCCTTTCCGTTGACGGTGAACGAGTACTTGGGCATGTCGTTCGGGGACTCCTTAGCGGATCAGGCCGGAATCAGTAGTTGACCGGGAAGCTGCGCGGCTTGGTGCCGGTCGCCCGGGCGTAGGCGCAGGCGATCGCCCCCGCGGACACCGGAACGCCCAGCTCGCCCACGCCACCGGGTTCGTCGGTGGTGGCCGGCATGACGTGGATCTGCAGCTCCGGCGGGGTGTTGCGCTGGCGGGCCCACTTGAAGTCGGCGTAGCTGCCCTCGCGCACCGCGCCGTCGTCGATGTGGATGCCCGCCTGCAGGACCGTGGAGATCGCGTCGGTCAGGCCGCCCATCATCTGGGCCTCGATGCCCTTCGGGTTCAGCGGCAGACCGGCGTCGACGACCATCACGGCCTTGGTGACCCGCGGGTTCTTCGGGTCGGTGGCGTTGATCTCGACCAGGCAGGCCGCGACCGACTTGAACTCCTCGTGCATCGAGATGCCCTGCGCGTGGCCCTTGGGCATCGGACGACCCCACTTGCCGTCCTTCATGACCTTGCGCAGCACGTCCTTCGCGCGGTCGGTCTTGGCGTTCTCCAGCCGGAAGTTCGCCGGGTCGGAACCGGCCTTCTCCGCGATCTGGTCGACGACCAGGTCCTCCGCGGTGCGGAAGGTCGCCGAGTGCACCGACCGCCAGCTGCCGGTGTGCACGCCTTCCAGCGGCAGGTCGTTCAGCGAGATGGTGGTCGAGCCGAACTCGTAGGGCACCGACTGGGTCAGGTTGAAGTACAGCTGCGCGGCCGGGAGCTTGGCGAGACCCGACTGCACGGCGGTCGAGGTGATCAGGTCACCCATGCCGTGGTTGAAGTCGGTGGAGACGCTGGCCATCTTGTGCGCCCAGGAGCGGACCTTGCCGCTGCGGAAGGAGGCCTTGACGCGGTGGTGGGAGGCGGGACGCATCCGGCCGTGCCGGGTGTCGTCGTTGCGGGTCCACATCAGCTTGACCGGCTTGCCGATGGCCTTGGAGACCTCGGCGGCCTCGATCGCCGCTTCGTGGAACAGGTGCCGGCCGAAGGAACCGCCGGCGCGGGTGACGTGCACCTTGACGTCGAGGACGCCGATCGCCGCGGCGATGTCCTTCTGCGCGACCTGCGGGGACTGGGCCGGGACCCAGATCTCGGCGCTGCTGCCCCTGACGTCGGCGATCGCGTAGTTGACCTCCATCGGCGCGTGGCTGACGAAGGCGAAGTCGAAGCTCTCGTCGATCTCGTCGCCGTCACCGTCGGAGACCGCGTCGTCGAGGCTGCCGGTCATCCCGGCGAGCTTCTCCTGGATGTCCGAGGAGGACATGCCGGCGATCGGGCCCTGCTTCCAGGAGACCTCGAGCTTCTTGGCCAGCTCCATCGCCTGCCAGGTGTACTCGGCGCAGACCGCGACACCGGTGGAGAGCTCGACGGTGCCCTTGAAGCCGGGGGCGTTGCGGATCGCCGAGTCGTCGAAGGACTCGACCTCGCCGTCCAGCGTCGGCGGGCGGACCACGACGGCCACCACGGAGTTCGGGATCTTCATGTCCGAGACGTAGTGCGCCTTGCCGGTGACGATGGCGTTGGCGTCGGCGCGGTTCAGGCCCTTGCCGAGGACCTTGAACTCCGAGGGCTTCTTGGGCGTGGCCGGGACCGACGGGACGGTCACCTTGGCGGCGTCCTTGGCCAGTTCGGCGAAGGTGGCCTTGCGACCGCCCGGGCCGACCACGCCGGTGCCCTGGGTGACCAGGCCGTTGGCGGAGACGCTCCACTTCTTGGCGGCGGCGGTCAGCAGCCGCGAGCGAGCCGTGGCGGCCATCTGGCGCAGCGGCTTCCAGAACGTGCGCACCGAGGACGAGGCCGCGGTGAACTGGTTGAACATCAGCTCGGGACGGGCGTCGGAGAGCTCGACCACGACGTCCTGGGTGCGCGCGCCGAGCTCCTCGGCCAGCATCATCACGACCGCGGTGTTGAGCCCCTGGCCGACCTCCAGGCGCGGGAGTTCGAAGCGGACCTTGTTGTCCCCGGTGAACTCCAGCTTCATCAGTTCCATCGTCGGCGCGCTGGCGATCTCCATGACGTCGCCGAAGTCCATGAGCCCGGAGACGGGAGGGAGCGGGAGCTGCCCTGCGACCGGCGCGGCAGCGGCGGCTTCGCCTTCCAGCACGAACTTGCCGGCGATCGTGAGCATCGGCGCCGCCGCGACGTAGGTGAGGAAGCGGCGGCGTCGCGTGCCGGATGGCGGTGCGGCTTCCTCGTGATCGGTGGCGGGGTGAACCATCCAAACTCCTCTCGCGCGCCGGCACTCCATGTGGCCGACCGGGGACCATTCACCGAGCGGAAAAGACGTGCCGACGTACTCAAACAGGCCAAGGCAGGACTTGTCCGACTTCAGGGCCGTCACTAACCCCTGCGATGCGGGTGGGCATGCACCGCGTCATCGAAAATTCATTTCCGGTCGCCAGGAGTAATCAAATTGCGACGTTTGGCCGCGAGCGTCACTTCCAGTGACCAGAAGCTATTCGAAGATGACTTTCCGGGGTTGTTTGACTTCCTCTGGGGTCGGGGGAAATGGTGCTTGAAAAGATCGGTGTGGCCAGCTTTTCGCCAGCCATCGTCGCGAGAGCCTACCTGACGGTAGAGAGCTGCCTGAATCGCCCTTCTGGCAGTGTTTGAGCTAGGCCGAACGGAGCAATTTCGCATAGTTCCAGCCTTTTTTGGTCGGATGGCCAACCAGCCGGAATCGGTGCAGGGCGGGCGAACTGGCGCTCGGAGTTCGGGTGCAGTTCCAGGGCCTGTGGGATATGTGGCAATGCAATTCAGGATTGCTCGGGTCGTCTGCTAATCTTCCCGCGCATACTGTTCGACCAGCGTATATAACAATTGTGTCGATAGGTCCCAAAGGCGCGTTGACCACGTATGGCTGCGGCCCTAGGCTGCGTCGTCATCTGATGCGCCTGCGGGCCCGAAATTTTTCGGCGCGACCGCGGGTCCGGTCGTTTCGAGGCACACCGGGCCAGCGTGAGCTCTTCTTGCTGCGGCTAACCAACGGAGAAGGTTTGAGACGAGGTCCATGTCAACGCTGAAACGCCTCTTCGCCTCCGGCACGATCCAGGCGCGACTGCTGGCCATCGCACTCGTCCCGAGTGTCGCGGCCCTGCTCGTGGGCGTGGGCTTGTCCGGGTACCTGATTTTCCACGGCCTGAGCGTGCAGAACTACGTCGGCAGACTCGCCGACGCCAAGGACCCCTCGGCCAGATTCGTCGCCAACCTGCAGGACGAGCGCCAGCTCACCCTCGTCTACCTCAGCAACCGCAACGAGCGCCGCAACCTCGACGACGTCCGCAAGAAGCTCGACGCCTCGCTGGCCGAAATGGACGGCGTGGCGGAGGACTTCGCCGACTCGGTGCCGAGCGACGCGCGGGAGAACTTCGACGAGTTCCGCTCGCAGCTGGGCACCGTCAAAGAGGTGCGCAAGCAGGTCGACAGCGGCCCGGCCGAGCTGGACGCGGTCTACAAGTTCTACAACGGGCTCTTCGACGCCTACAACATGAGCCTGCGGACCTACGTCCGGTACGCGCCGGACGCTCAGGTCTCCTACGAGAGCTCGGTCTCCGCCGACCTCATGGACGCCGCCGACGCGATGGCCCGAGGCCACGCGCTGGCGCTGGGCCGCACCTCGGTGGGCATGACCCCGGCGCAGTACCACGAGTACGCGCACCAGATCGGCGCCTTCCACGACAACCTGAACTCGCTGACGCCGCGAATGACGCCGGTCGAGCAGCAGACCTACAAGGACCTGCAGAAGGGCTCGGCCTGGACCCGCGTCGACGCGGTGCAGGACGCGATGGAGGTCGCCGGTGGTCAGGCCGCGGCCGGCCAGGTCATCAAGGTCCCGGTCGGCACCACCGACTGGATCAGCGCCTCGCACGACCTGGCCCAGGAGCTCAACGCCCTGTCGACCTCGCACTTCCAGTACGCGCTGGAACTCGGCTCGGTCGTGGTCAACGAGACGCTGCTGACCTCCGGGATCACCGGCGCGATCATCGTGCTGATCGTCCTGATCGTGTTCCTGGTCGCGCTGCGGCTGTCCAACCTGCTGGTCCGGCGGCTCAACCGGCTGCGCAGCCAGACGCTGGCGCTGGCCGAGAAGGAGATGCCGTCGGTCGTGGCCCGGCTGCGCAACGGGAAGCAGGTCGACGTCGAGCGCGAGGTCTCCTGGCTGCGCTTCGGCCGCGACGAGATCGGTGAGGTCGCCAACGCCTTCAACGAGGCGCAGCGCACCGCCATCCGCGCGACCGTCGCCGAGGCCGAGACCCGGCAGGGTGTCCGCTCGGTGTTCCTCAACATCGCGCACCGCAGCCAGGTCATGGTCCACCGCCAGCTGCAGGTGCTGGACAAGGCCGAGCGCAAGCTGGAGGACCCCGACCAGCTGGAGCTGCTGTTCCAGCTCGACCACCTCGCCACCCAGTCCCGCCGCAACGCCGAGAACCTGATCATCCTCGGTGGTCAGCGGCCCGGCCGGCAGTGGCGGAACCCGGTCCTGCTGCACGACGTCGTGCAGGGCGCGGTCGCCGAGACCGAGCTCTACGCGCGGGTCGAGATCCAGCAGCTGCCCGAGATCTCGGTGCAGGGCCGCGCGGTCGCCGACCTCGTGCACCTGCTCGCCGAGCTGGTCGACAACGCGACCTCGTTCTCGCCGCCGGAATCGCACGTCGAGGTGCGCGGCAACGTCGTCGGCAAGGGCATCATCGTCGAGATCGAGGACCAGGGCATCGGCCTGGAGCCGGAGAAGCTCGAGGAGCTCAACCAGATGCTGGCCAGCCCACCGGACTTCGCGGTGATGGCGCTGTCCGAGGAGGCCCGGATGGGTCTGTTCGTGGTCGCGCAGCTGGCCGGCCGACACGGCATCAAGGTGACCCTGCGCGACTCGGCCTACGGCGGGATCCGCGCTGTGGCGCTGATCCCGAACCACATCGTCGCCGAGCGCGGTCCGCAGACCGAGCGCCAGGACCGCGTCGAGCAGAGCGGGCAGCAGCCCGCGGTCGCCGCCGCGCCCGAGCCGGAGACCCGGCCCAAGATCCCGCGCAAGCGCTGGATGGAGGGACGGCTCGACCCGGACGTCGCGCCCGACCCGATCGGGCCGGACAGCCCGATCACCCCGCACAACCCGATCGGCCCCGACGCGGGCACGCAGCGCTGGTCCCGCCCGGGCACCAACGGTTCCGGGCCGGCCACCGGTGAGATCGGCGGCCTGCCGCAGCAGAACCCGGCCGAGCAGCGCCGTCCCGCCGCGCCGTCGCAGCAGCAGCGCCCGGCGGAACCGCGCCAGTCCGACCACCGGCTCCACGAGCAGCGCCTTGACCAGCAGCGTCCGGTCTCGGGGCGTCGAATCACGCCGGAGACACCGGCGAACATGCTGGGGCTGTCGTCGAACATGCCCAACGCGTCTGGTGAAATCCTCCCGACGGAGGCGGTTGCGAATGGAACCAACGGCTCTGGTCCGCCGAAGAGCGGTACCACTGCCGGAGTTTCGGTGAACACTTCGGTTTCGAACCCTGCCGACAAGCCGCCGCTGCCGCAGCGCCGGCGTGGTCAGAAGGCCAATCTCGCGGCGCCGCTGCGCGCCCAGATCGACCAGACCCAGAAGACCGAAGCCGCTCCGCAGCAGCCCGCTCCCAGCAGCGGTCCGCCGCGGACGCCGGACAGGTTCCGCAACAGCATGAACGCCTTCCAGACAGGCACCAAGCGAGCGCGCACCAACAACGTGAACGACGATGCTGCGCGGCCAGGAGGAAACGAGGCATGACGCTGAAGGCTTACAGCAAGGAAGTTGACTGGCTGCTCAACGATCTCGTGCAGCGGCTGGCCGGTGCGGACAAGGCGGCGCTGCTGTCCTCCGACGGTCTGCTGCTGGGCAAGACGCCGCAGCTGGGCCAGGCCGACGCGGAGCACCTGGCGGCGGTGGCTTCCGGCTTCCAGAGCCTGTCGAAGGGAGCTGCGCTGCAGTTCGACGGCGGCGAGGTCTACCAGACCGTCGTGGAGATGGCGAACTGCTTCCTGATGGTCACCGCGGCCAGCGAGGGCGCCTGCCTCGCGCTGATCGCCGCGGCGGACGCCGACCTCGGCATGATCGCCTTCGAGGCGAACCGCATGGTGACCCGGGTGGGCAACTACCTGAGCTCCGCGCCCCGTGCCGCCGGTTCTCCCGTTGATGTGTGAGTGCCATGTCAGGCGGGCGAGGATGGTTCGACGAGGACGCGGGACCGGTGGTGCGCCCGTACGCCCTGACCAAGGGGCGTACGCGGGCCACGAGCTACGAGCTCGACCTGATCACGCTCGTCGTGGCGCGTCAGCCGCTGCCCCCGAACGCGCGTGCGCTCTCACCCAACTACCAGCGGGTGCTGCAGGGGTGCGGGTATCCGGTCTCGGTCGCCGAGGTCGCCGCGCGAGCAGACCTGCCACTGGGCGTGGTGAAGATTCTGATCAGTGACTTGATCGAGCGGGACTACGTGGTCTTCGGGCCGGATTCGTCGCCGACGACCGGGCCGAGCCTCGACATGATGCAGAAGGTGCTGGATGGGATCCGCAAACTCTGAACAAGCCAGCCTGAACGCGGTCGCGGCGAAGATCCTCATCGCCGGCGGATTCGGTGTCGGCAAGACCACCCTGGTGGGGTCGGTCAGTGAGATCGTGCCGCTGCGGACCGAGGAGACTCTGACCGAGGCCAGTGCCGGGGTCGACGACCTGACGGGTGTGGAGCGCAAGACGACCACCACGGTGGCCTTCGACTTCGGCCGCATCACCATCAGCTCGGACCTGATCCTGTACCTGTTCGGCACCCCGGGCCAGGAGCGCTTCTGGTTCATGTGGAACGAACTGGCCAACGGGGCTCTCGGGGCGATCGTGCTGGCCGACACCCGGCGACTGGACACCTGCTTCGCGGCGATCGACTACTTCGAGGGTCGTGGGTTGCCGTTCATCATCGGTGTGAACTGCTTCAACGGCACGCAGATCTACGACCCCGAGGAGGTCCGGCGCGCGCTCGACATCGACGAGAACGTGCCGATCATGCTCTGCGACGCCCGCCAGCGGGACTCCAACAAGCAGCTGCTGACGACCCTGATGGAGCACGTCATGGCCGTCACCAGGGCCAAGCAGCAGCACGCGATGCGCTGACACCCCAGCGCGGCGGCCCCCGACGTCCGGTCGGGGGCCGCCGCGCCTCTGGGGGGGCTGGTGGCGGGGCCAGCCCCCCCCCGGGGCGGGGGGGGCCCCGCCGCGCATCTGGGGGCGCTGGTCCCGGGACCAGCGCCCCCAGATGCGGCGGCCGACCCGATGACCGCTCGTGACCAGCGCTGACGTACGCTGAGTAGCTGTGCTCGTCATAGCGCTGGACACTTCGACGCCCGCGGTCACGGCGGGGCTGGTCGCCCTCGACGAAGGCCGCCCGCGGGTCCTCGCCGAGCGCGTCACGATCAACCCGCGCGCGCACGGCGAACTGCTGATGCCGCAGCTGGTCGACGTCGTGGAGGAGGCCGGTCGCGGCTTCGCCGACGTCGACGCGATCGTCGCCGGCATCGGACCGGGCCCGTTCACCGGCCTGCGGGTCGGTCTGGCCACCGCCGCCGCCCTCGGTCAGGCCTGCGACGTGCCGGTGCACCCGGTCTGCAGCCTCGACGCGATCGCCGCCGCCGCTGAGGTGAGCGGCCCGCTGCTGGTCGCCACCGACGCGCGCCGCAAGGAGACCTACTGGGCCGCCTACGACGGCGCCACCCGCCTCGACGGCCCGCACGTCGCCAAGCCCGCCGACGTGCCCACCGAGGGGCACCAGGTCGCCGCCGGTGAGCTGGCCGAGGCCCTCGGGCTGCGGCCGATCGAGCCGAAGTTCCCCACGCCCGCCGGTCTGGTGGCCGCCGCGTCGCTGGACGCCGACCCCGAACCGCTGGTCCCGCTGTACCTGCGGCGCCCGGATGCGGAGGAGCCCGGCAAGCGGAAGTCGGTGCTCACCCGGTGAGCGAGCCGGTCACCGAGGTCAAGGTGCTCAAGCTGCGGCGGGCGGACCTGCGCCGCTGCGCGCAGCTGGAGCAGGTGCTGTTCCCGGGTGACGACCCGTGGTCGCACGCCGCGTTCTCCTCCGAGCTCGACCAGGGGCGCTACTACATCGGCGCCTACTTGGGCGAACGGTTGATCGGCTACGCGGGCCTGGCGGTCAACGGCCGCCCGCCGCACGCGGAGGCCGAGGTGCACACGATCGGCGTCGACCCCGACCACCAGGGACGCGGTGCCGGCAAGGCGCTGCTGCGCGCGCTGCTGCGGCGCGCCGACGAGCGGCGCGCGACCACGTTCCTGGAGGTGCGCACCGACAACGAGACCGCGATCGCGATGTACAGCGACCACGGTTTCGAGATCGTCGGGCTGCGCCCCCGCTACTACCAGCCCTCAGGGGCGGACGCGCACACCATGCGACGTGAAGCTGTGGAGGCGTCATGAACGACACTGCGCTTTCCCGCGCTCATGCAAGCCGACCGGGTGCGGGTGCCCCGCATGACACGGGAGGCGTCATGAGCGACCGGATCGTTCTGGGGATCGAGAGCTCCTGCGATGAAACGGGAGTCGGCCTGGTCCGGCTCTCCGGTGACGGTCGCGTGGAGCTGCTGGCGGACGCCGTCGCGTCCAGTGTGGACGAGCACGCGCGGTTCGGCGGCGTCGTGCCGGAGATCGCCAGCCGCGCGCACCTGACGGCGATGGCGCCGACGATGCGCCGCGCGCTGGACGAATCCAGGCTCTCGCTGTCCGATGTGGACGCGATCGCGGTCACCGCGGGACCGGGCCTGGCCGGTGCGCTGATGGTCGGCGTCGCCTCCGCCAAGGCCTATGCGACCGCGCTCGACGTGCCGCTGTTCGGCGTGAACCACCTCGGCGGGCACGTCGCCGTGGACACCCTGGAGCACGGCCCGCTGCCGGAGCGCTGCATGGCGCTGCTGGTCTCCGGCGGGCACAGCCAGCTGCTGCTGGTCGAGGGCGTCGGGGAGAAGATCACCGAGGTCGGCACGACCATCGACGACGCCGCGGGCGAGGCCTACGACAAGGTCGCCCGCATCCTCGACCTGCCCTACCCGGGTGGTCCGCCGATCGACAAGCAGGCCAAGCTCGGCGACCCGAAGGCGATCGCGTTCCCGCGCGGCCTCACCGGCCCGCGCGACGCCAAGCACGACTTCTCCTTCTCCGGTCTGAAGACCGCCGTCGCCCGCTGGGTGGAGACCGAGCATCGCGAGGGCCGGGAGATCTCGGTGCCGGACGTGTGCGCCTCCTTCCAGGAAGCCGTCGCCGACGTGCTCACCATGAAGGCCGTGCGCGCCGCGCGCGACCACGACATCGACACGCTGGTGATCTCCGGTGGGGTGGCGGCGAACTCGCGGCTGTCGGAGCTGGCGCGCGAGCGCTGCGCCGCGGCCGGTATCACGCTGCGCGTCCCCCGGCCCCGGCTGTGCACCGACAACGGCGCGATGATCGCGGCGCTGGGCGCGCACGTGCTGCACTCCGGTGCGAAGCCGTCGCCGCTGGACATGCCGGCGAACCCGGGTCTGCCGGTGCACACCATCGTCGTGAACTGACGCTCAGCGGGGCATCCAGAACGCCTTCACGGTCGCGAGGACCTCGCGGCGGGTCGCGCGCGCGTTGACCCGGCGCAGCCCCTCGGCCGCGGCGTCGTGCCCGACCCCGCAGGCGTCGACGCCCAGCCGCCGCGCCAGCGCGATCGACCGACGCAGGTGGAACCGGGTGGTCACGATCGTCAACGACGCGTGCTCCTCGGAGGCCCGCCTGCAGGACGAGTAGGTGTCCACACCGGACTCGTCGAGCACCACACCGGATTCCGGCACGCCGTGCGAGACGAGGTACCGCCGCATCACCACCGGCTCGCTGTGCCCCCGCGACTCGGGCGACCCGCTGACGATGATCCGCTGGACCTTGCCGGTGCGGAACAGCTCGCGGGCGACGTCCAGCCGTCCCTGGAGGATCCGGCTGGGAATCCCGTCCCACCGGACCCCGGCCCCCAGCACCAGCGCCACGTCCTTGGCGGGCACGTCGTCGACGTCCCGGACCCGGCCGAAGCTGCGGCCCCAAGCCCACACCAAGGGCAGCAAGAACCCGCCGGCGACCACCCCGAGAACCACCCACACCAGACGCACACCAACAGTCTCCCACCCCCGCTCCACCCCCCGTGACACGATCACGCCCCACCCAGCACCCGGATCACGCCGGTATTCAGGACCCCGATTACGGCGGTAATCGGGGTGGGACCCGGATTACCGCCGTAATCGGGTATCGGATTACGGCCGTAATCCGGGTTGCCTCGGGCGCGCCCGGACCCGTGGGTCAGGCCGGGTTGAGGGTAGGGTTTCCGTCTTCGACGACGAAGGTCTTGGACGTGGTGGCCGGGGCGTCCTTCTCGGACACCTTGCTCAGCGTCCGGTAGTCGGCCCGCAGCTGCGTCTCGGTGAACTTGGTGCGCACGTAGCCCCGGCGGTTCGCGTAGTACTTCACGTGCGGGTTCTCCGACAGGACGTCGTCGTTGCCGCCGTCGTCGCCGTCTCCGCCGCTGGTGATCGAGGTCGTGACGAGCTCGGTGCCGACGGCGGGGGAGTCCGGGTCGTCGTGGGTGCGCTTGATCTCCGCCGCCCAGTGCCGGTGCACGTCACCGGTGAGCACCACGCCGTTGCGGACCTTGCTGTCGGACATGGCGTTGGCGATGCGGTCGCGGTTGGCGACGTAGCCGTCCCAGGCGTCCATGTTGTAGCCCTCTTCGGAGCCCGGGGTCAGGTCGATCTTGGAGAAGAACACCTGCTGCCCCAGCACGTCCCAGCGGGACGAGGTGCTGTTGAACCCGTCGATGATCCACTGCTCCTGCTCGGCGCCGGTCAGCGAGCGCTTCGGGTCCTCGCGGTCGTCGCAGCCGGACTGCACGCCGTCGCCGCAGGCCTGGTTGCTGCGGTACTGCCGGGTGTCGAGCATGTGGAAGTTCACCAGCGACCCCCACGACAGCCGCCGGTAGAGCTGCAGGTCGATGCCGCTGGGCTTGGAGCTCGACCGCAGCGGCATGTTCTCGTAGTAGGCCTGGAACGCGGCCTCGCGGCGGTCGAGGAACCCGTCGTCGGGCTTCTCCGGGGTCTCGTCGGCCCAGTTGTTCTCGAGCTCGTGGTCGTCCCAGACCACCACCCACGGAGCGGTGGCGTGGGCGAGCTGCAGGTCGGGGTCGGTCTTGTACTGGGCGTGCCGCTGCCGATAGTTGGCCAGCGTGCGGGTTTCCGGCCCGAGCACCTCGCGGACGTCGTCGTCGGCGGCGGCGTACTCGTACTGGTAGTCGCCGAGGTGCAGGATCAGGTGCGGCTCGTCCTCCGCCATCCGCTTGTAGGCGGTGAAGTAGCCCTCGCCGTAGTGGGCGCACGAGGCGAAGCACATGGTCAGCTCGCCGAGCGCGCCCGCGGCGGGCGCGGTCCGGGTGCGGCCGACCGGCGAGATCGCGTCCTGGGTCTTGAACCGGTAGAAGTACTCGGCGCCCGGCTGCAGGCCCTGCAGCTCGACGTGGACGCTGTGCCCGAGGTCGGGCGCGGCCTGCGCCTCGCCGGACTGCACGACGTCGCTGAACTTCTCGTCGGTGGCGACCTCCCACTGCACCGGCACGACCTTGTCGGGCATGCCGCCGAGGCCGTCGTCGGCGGTGGGGTCGGTGGCCAACCGGGTCCACAGCACCACGCCGTCGGACAGCGGGTCACCGGAGGCGACGCCGAGGGTGAAGGGGTCGGCCAGCTTGCGCATTCCTGCGCCGGGCATCGCCAGCGCGTTGGCGACGGCCGAGCCACCCAGCGCGGTCGCGCCGAAGGCGGCGGCGCCCAGCAGCACGGCGCGGCGGGTGACTCGGCCGGATAACGGAACGTTGGAATCGGACATCTCAAAGCCCTCCAGCTCTGGCTGCGGACGCATCCGGAGTTCGACGGTGCTCGCCTGGCGAAGGCGAAAACTACCGACATGCCTGGAGGGTTTGGTGAATTCTCGGCGAAATGGGGCGACCGCACCAGCGCGGTCAGGTCTGTACGGGGGCGACCGTTACTTCGGACGCCAGCCGCTGCGGGTCGGGGGGCCGGAGGGACCAGGCGGGCGAGCGGGTCGGGGACGTCGCTCCCACGGCCGGTTCGCGGGCTTGGAGAGGGCTGGCATGCCGTGCAACCTAGGCCACCGGACACCGCAGGTGTGAACCACCCGGCTGCATTGGTGAGATTCCCCGCATGCCGATCTACCAGCGATGATCACTCTGCGCGCAGCGGAGGTGACGATGTCGCAGGTGGGCCTGGGCGGGGTGATCGACAGCTGGTGCCACCACTTTCGGTGATGTCGCCGACCCGTTGGGTGAATCCGTCCCGAAACGACACGCCGGAGGCGTCGGGCGGGTTGAATGAACCCCGCCCGCCGGACCTCGTGGACCTTGCCGTTGAATGCCCCGAGTCGCGTTCCGGCGTTCGGGTGAGCGGGTGGTTGTTGAGCGCTGGCACTCTCCTGGGTAGAGTGCTAGCAGCACGGCGACACCGCGACCCGGCACCCGCGACGACGGGGAGCAACGGAGCCGTCATTCCCAGCCAACGCTTCGAAGGCCCCAGAAGGTGGAGGTCACACCGTGGCGAGCATCAAGCCGCTTGAGGACAAGATCGTGGTCCAGGCGAGCGAGGCCGAGACGACGACTGCGTCCGGCATCGTGATCCCGGACACTGCCAAGGAAAAGCCCCAGGAGGGCAAGGTCATGGCTGTCGGCCCGGGTCGCATCGACGACAAGGGCAACCGCATCCCGGTGGATGTGAAGGAAGGCGACGTCGTCATCTACTCGAAGTACGGCGGCACCGAGGTCAAGTACAACGGCGAGGAGTACCTGATCCTCTCCGCCCGCGACGTGCTGGCCGTCGTCAACTGACGCCAGATCATCGTGCGCCCACCCAGCGTGGGCACTGCCGCCCCGGCGGTCCCGACCGCGGGACCGCCGGGGCGGTCGCATGTCGGGGATCAGGCACTCATCTGAAGGGCTGTAGCAAAGATGGCTAAGCAGATCACCTTCGACGAGCAGGCGCGCCGTGCGCTGGAAAGCGGCGTCAACCAGCTCGCCGACGCGGTGAAGGTCACGCTCGGGCCGCGCGGCCGGCACGTCGTGCTGGACAAGCAGTTCGGCGGACCGCAGATCACCAACGACGGCGTCACCATCGCTCGCGAGATCGAGCTCGACGACCCGTTCGAGAACCTGGGCGCCCAGCTCGCCAAGAACGTCGCGACCAAGACCAACGACGTCGCCGGCGACGGCACCACCACGGCCACCGTGCTGGCCCAGTCGCTGGTCAGCGAGGGCCTGCGCAACCTGGCCGCGGGCGCGAACCCGGCGGCGCTGAACAAGGGCGTCACCCTGGCCGCCGAGGCCGTCGTCGAGGCGCTCAAGGCCAAGGCCACCCCGGTCAAGGGCCGGGACAACATCGCCCAGATCGCCACCGTGTCCTCGCGCGACGAGGCCATCGGCGACCTGATCGGCGAGGCGATGGAGAAGGTCGGCGAGGACGGCGTGATCAGCATCGAGGAGTCCTCGACGCTGGCCACCGAGCTGGACCTCACCGAGGGCGTGCAGTTCGACAAGGGCTTCGTCTCGCCGCACTTCGTCACCGACGCCGAGCGCCAGGAAGCCGTCCTGGAGGACGCGCAGATCCTGCTGCACCGGGAGAAGATTTCCAACATCCAGGAGCTGCTGCCGCTGCTGGAGAAGGTCGTGCAGGACGGCAAGCCGCTGCTGATCGTGGCGGAGGACGTCGAGGGCGAGGCGCTGTCCACCCTGGCCGTCAACGCCGTGCGCAAGACGCTGAAGGTCGTCGCGGTCAAGGCGCCGTACTTCGGCGACCGCCGCAAGGCCTTCATGGACGACCTGGCGATCGTCACCGGCGCCCAGGTCATCGCGCCGGAGCTGGGCCTGAAGCTGTCCGAGGTCGGCCCCGAGGTGCTGGGTTCGGCCCGCCGGGTCACCGTCACCAAGGACGAGACCACCCTGGTCGACGGCCGCGGCTCCGCCGAGGACGTCTCCGACCGCGCCGCCCAGCTCCGCAAGGAGATCGAGGCGACCGACTCCGACTGGGACCGCGAGAAGCTGCAGGAGCGGCTGGCCAAGCTCGCCGGCGGCGTCGCGGTGATCAAGGTCGGTGCCGCCACCGAGACCGAGCTCAAGGAGCGCAAGTCCCGGATCGAGGACGCCGTCTCGGCCGCCAAGGCGGCTGCGGAGGAGGGCAGCGTGCCCGGTGGTGGGTCCGCGCTGATCCACGCCGCCAAGTCCCTCGAGGGCAACCTCGGCCTGACCGGTGACGAGGCGACCGGTGTCCAGCTGGTCCGCCGCGCGCTGGACGCTCCGCTGTACTGGATCGCCGCCAACGCGGGCCAGGAGGGCGCCGTCGTGGTGTCCAAGGTCCGCGACCTCGACTGGGGCGCCGGCTACAACGCCGCCACCGGCGAGTACGGCGACCTGGTGCAGGCCGGCATCGTCGACCCGCTGAAGGTGACCCGCTCCGCGGTCGCCAACGCGGCCTCCATCGCCCGCATGGTGCTCACCACCGAGAGCGCCATCGTGGACAAGCCGGAGGAGACCGAGGAGTCGGCCGGGCACGGCCACGGTCACGGTCACGGTCACTGACCTGCCGAGAACGAAGATCGGGGCGGTACCCATGCCTGGGTGCCGCCCCGATCCTTTTTCGTCTTCGCCGGGGGCGAATGACGCCCCTCGAGTCATTCGATCCCGGCTCACCTGACCTGCGGCGCTTTCCCCCACCGCTGGTCACGGGCTTGTTGTCAGCTGGCTGCTACCGCCAGCTGCTGGCGCTTGCGCGCCTTGATGATCACTTCGCGTTCGGACTCGGACAGTCCGCCCCAGATGCCGTACGGCTCCTGCACCGCCAGTGCGTGAGTGCGGCACTGGGCCAGAACAGGGCAGTGCTGGCACACCTCCTTCGCCTTCGCCTCACGCCTGGCTCGTGCCGGACCTCGCTCTCCGTCCGGATGAAAGAAGTACGCGCTGTCCATCCCCCTGCACGAGCCCCGTATCTGCCAATCCCAGATATCGGCGTTCGGTCCTGGAAGACGTCGAGTGTCTGCCATTGCGACAACCACCTCCAATTTGGTGGGTCCCCTCCCTCGCTACGGCGGAACCGCCGCAGCCTCGCATGATCCGACCGTAGAACCGAGTCAAAACTTGTTCAACCCCTTTCGCGCCAAAAGCTGTTCATCGTTGGTGTGATCCTTGGAAATGGGGTGATCGAAGTCCGACAGGCTTGCCCTGGGAACGTGAGAACCGGAATATGTCCCGCGTGACGACGCGGCCTGAACCAGTTGCGGGGGTGGACGCCCCCGAAGCGCCCGGCGGTTCGCCCACGGGCGATCCGGCGGGCGCGTCGGAGGCGTCAGCGGAGGAGCCGGAGGGGATCGCCCTGGACGACGAGCCGAGGCTCAGCGTCGCCGCGGTCGCTCGCAGGCTCGGCGTCGCGCCCGCGACGCTGCGCACCTGGGATCGCCGCTACGGCCTGGGGCCCAGCGATCACACCAGCGGCAGGCACCGCCGCTACGGCCCGGACGACATCGCCCGGCTGGAGCAGATGCAGCGCGCCCTGCTGCGCGGCGCCTCACCGATGGAGGCCGCCCGCTACGCGCGCACGGTCGCCGCGCCGCCGCCGCAGCGCCGCTCGGACGACCCCAACGAGCCCTCCGTCGGGCCGGAGGAGGCCGACGGCCCGCTGCTGCTGTCCGGCGTTCTCGACAGCGGCGACGAGGAGCTCGCCCTGGCCGGCGCCAACACCGGCGGCCGCGGGCTCAAGCTCTCCGGTGCCGGCCCCCGAGCCCGAGGTCTGGGCCGGGCGGCGCTGGCGCTGGACTCCTGGTCGGTGCAGCAGCTGCTGATCGAGTCGATGGACGGCGACGGCGTGCTGCGCACCTGGCAGGAGATGCTGCAGCCGGTGCTGCGCGCGGTCAGCGAGCGCAGGCAGCGCTCCGGGACCGGCGTCGAGGTGCTGCAGCTGCTCAACGACTGCGCGTCGACCGCCCTGCGCTCGGTCATCGCGCGGGCTCCGAAGCCGGAGAACCCGCGCCCGGTCGTGCTCGCGCCCGTCCCCGGTGAGG
This sequence comes from Saccharopolyspora mangrovi, assembly GCF_035320975.1. NCBI lineage: Bacteria > Bacillati > Actinomycetota > Actinomycetes > Pseudonocardiales > Pseudonocardiaceae > Saccharopolyspora > Saccharopolyspora mangrovi. The sequence continues at coordinate 199,718 of NZ_JAWLNX010000009.1, forward strand.
GGCAGGAGCTGGAGCTGGTGGCGCTGGCGGCGGCGCTGGCCGCGAACCGCGTCGGGCACCGTCTGTTCGGCGCTGCGCTGCCGCGCGAGGGGCTGGCCGCCGCCGTGAAGCGCTCCGCGCCGGCCGCCGTGGTGCTGTGGGCGGACCAGCCGTACTACGCGGCTCCGCGCGTCCTCGACGACATCCCGATCACCCGGCAGCGGGCTCGCGCGTTCGTCGCGGGCGCCGGCTGGTCGCCCGAGGCGCTGCCCGCTCACGTCGAGCAGCTGGGGTCGCTGGAGACCGCCGTCTCGCGGGTTTCCGCTACCGTCCTCGGCTGAATCGCGTATGGTGTGACTCAAATCACAGAACCATTTGCGGGGTCGATTTCGAGGTTCGTTCAGACGGGCGAAGTGATCGTCTCATTCGCAGCGATCGGGTGAACACCGCAGGTATGGCGGGTGAGCCGACCCCTGCAGGGGGTGACGGTTCGACTCTGCTCCGTTCCGGTGAACGTCCCTCACGAGTGTCTGCGGCCGGATTTCTGGACGGATTAAGCACCGGATCGTGTCAAGGTTTGGCCTCATGCGTCCGATAGGGCTTGTGGAACGTCACTCGCCTGCAGGAAGGAGTTCCCGTGACGACGGTCCTGATCTGCGATGACCGACGTAGCGTCCGGGAAGGGCTCACTCGTGTGATGTCGGCTGTCCCCGGAGTGAGCCGGATCGATTGCGTCGCCCACGGCGACGAGCTGCTGGCTCGCTTCTCGCGGCAAGCCGTGGACGTCGTGCTGGTGGGAACGCAACGCGCCGTGCCCAACGGCGTCGAAGCCACCCGGCGGCTCGTGTCCGCGCATCCCCAAGCCAACGTGATCGTCTTCGGTGCCCCCGACGACGCGGCGAGCATCGCCGCGGCCATCGCCGGTGGTGCCCGCGGTTACCTCCGCTGGGACGCGTCCCGGCCCGAACTGGTCGCGGCGCTGGCGCACACGCTGGCAAGCACCTCGGTGCCCGCACCGCGCCAACCGTCCGACCCCGGCGTGCAGCTCACCGAGCGCGAGCTCCAGGTGCTGCGCGGCATGAGCCAGGGCAAGAGCAACGGCCAGATCGGCCGCGAGCTCTACCTCTCCGAGGACACGGTCAAGACCCACGCGCGCCGGCTGTTCCGCAAGCTCGGCGTCCGCGACCGCGCTCAAGCGGTGGCGCACGGGTTCCGCCGCGGCCTCGTCGCCTGAGCCAGTGATCGGGTGGCACCGGCACGGAGTTGGGGGACGCCGGTGACCGCCCGACGAGAGTGCCTTCGGGTGAGCTGACGCTTCGGAAGTGGCTATGGCTCGCATCGCGCCCCGCGCCGCGTTTCACCGCGGCGCACGGGATTTCGTGATGTGCGCCATAGTCACCTCCGGTCGGCCCGACTTTCAGCCGCCGGCGGCGAGAACCTTCTCCACCTCGGCCGTCACCGCCGCCGGGCGGCAGCGCGAGACGATGTGAAGCTCGTCTCCGAGAGCTTTTCCGCGCACCACCAAGATGCCGGTGGCCTGGACGAACACCACCGGCCCCGGCTTCTGGTAGATGTGGATGCGTGACGACGACGGCCCCCGATCCCCGGTCCCTGTTCTGCGAACGCCTCCTGCCCGGTACGGTGGCCACGGCGCGGCGTGCGGTGCACGCGAAACTCGCCGGGCAAATCCGAATCGCTTGAACGCGTAACACCAGGGCTGCTGTCTGCGATGACCAATGTGGGGGACGGGCTGGACGCTCTTGTAAGCGCCGCCGTCGACGGCGATCGTCAGTCGATTGAGCGCTTGCTGGCCGAAATCCGTCCTTTGGTGGTGCGGTACTGCCGCGCCAGGGTCGGACGAAACGAGAGGTCGTTCGCTTCGGCGGACGACGTGGCCCAGGAAGTGTGCTTGGCGGTTCTGACCGCGCTGCCCACTTACAAGGACCAGGGTCGTCCGTTCTTGGCGTTCGTGTACGGCATCGCCGCGCACAAGGTGGCTGATGCGCACCGTGCGTCAGCTCGCAACCGTTCCGAACCGGTCGCGGACATGCCGGACACCCCGGAGTCCGAGGCCGGTCCAGAGCAGCGGGCGATGCAGGGTGAGCTCTCGGGCAGGATGGCGCAGTTGCTCCAAATCCTCCCGGCCAAGCAGCGGGAAATCCTGCTGCTCCGGGTGGTAGTCGGGCTGTCGGCGGAGGAAACCGCCGAAGCGGTCGGCTCGACACCGGGCGCTGTGCGCGTGGCACAACATCGCGCACTGGCCCGGTTGCGGAAGACGCTGTCCGCGGAGGAGGTGGTCTGAATGGCTGAGCGGAAAGGGCCCGGAGGGGAGCTGGGAGGCGACCCCACCGAGGAGTCCGCCCTGGAGCAGGACCGTTCGACCCATGCAGACGAGCGGGACTCGGCTCCCGCTGAGGGATCCGCAGACGAGGGAACGGAACTGAGCGACAACCACCGGGACTCCGGCTCCGAGGAGCCCGAGACCTCCCGCGAAGAGGCCGGTGCCGAGGTGCTGACCTTCCGTCCGCGCGGTGACGCGGACGCGGAGCTCGCCGACCTCGACGACTTCAGCGACGAACCGATCGACCTGGCCGCGCTGCAGGATGACGACGTCCTGCTCGACGCGCTGGGCGGAACGAACCCCGACGTGCCCGTGTCGGCCGACGGCGGTCCCAGCCTGGAAGAACTGCTGGTGGCCTGGCGTCAGGACGTCGACTCGGCGCCGATCGGTGACCTGGTGGACACCGACACCGCCGCCGCGGCGATCGCCGAGGCCGGCCGGCCGCGCAGCTTCCTGCGCCGCAGGCACCTCGTCCCGGTGGCCACCGCGGCAGCGGTTCTGATGATCACCTTCACCGGTGTCGGCGTGGCCGCTCGCGACGCGCAGCCCGGCGACATGCTGTGGGGCGTGGCCCAGGTGCTCTACACCGACCACACCCGCGCGGTGCAGGCTGCGGCTTCGGCGCGCACGGACCTCGACACGGCGGAGAGCGCCGTGGACCGGGGCAACCGGATCGCCGCCGAGGAGGCGCTGCGCTCGGCCAAGGAGCACATGGCCAAGGTCGACGCCGAGAACGGGTTGTCCGAGCTCAGGGCCGCGCACGAGTCGCTGACCAAGCGCATCGACCACGGCAGCGGCGAGTCCTCGCAGTCCTCGACGCCGACCACGACGCTGCCGCCGACGACGCAGCCGTCCCCGTCGCAGCCGCTCCCGCCGAACCCGGGCGTCCCGCCCACCGGCAGCACGACCCCGCCGTCGAGCACCACCGGCCCGACCTCGCCGACCACCTCGCCGAGCGAGACCAGCAGCTCGGAGAGCTCGTCAGGCGGATGGTTCTGGCCCAACCAACCGCAGACCTCAACGCCTTGAGTCCGTGAAGAAGGGGTTCCCGAACTGGTTCGGGAACCCCTTCTTCACGTCAGGCGAGCGTCAGCAGGCGCTTTCTCGTCGCGCCACCTGAGCAGCTGGCACCGCGGTGTCGTCCCCTCCGGGGGTCCACGGAGCCGCTCAGGTTCCCCTACCCGCACCGCCGAGCGAGTTGAGCCTGGAACATCAGGAGAAGAAGGCTAGAGGGCGGTTTCGCTCTCGGTCATCCCGTCTGCGTAGCCGCGGCAGTACTCCCAGGTGACGTACTGGCCCGGGTCCGGGTCGAAGGCTGGTTCGTGGGGGCGCATGCGGCCGTCGTGCAGCAGCTGGGAAAGGCTGGAGCGCAGCAACTCCCAGTCGTGGTAGTGGCACTCGCCGCAGTCCGCGCAGTCGACCACGATGCCCCGGACGCCCCGGGGCTCCAGGAGCGCCTGGTAGACGGCCAGGTCGGTCAGGTCGGCGAGCAGCTCGGCGCGCTCCTCGTCACCGAGCGGCGGACCGTCCTCGGCGTCGTGATCACCGAGTGCCATGCTCGGATCTTCCGGATCACCCGCGAACGGGTCTGGTGGCATCGGATCGTGCGGCACGGCCCGCACGGTACCGGGCGGATCGCCCGTGCGGGGCTGTCGGGGCGGGTTTCACACGCCTGCGACCACCGTCCGTGGTCTGGCGCACCCCTGCCGGGACGGGGCAACTGCGCCCTGACCTGTGGTCTCTATCATCTGGGGAATCCCATATCTCGACACCGCGTTGCTACTCAGCACAGCTGAACGCTTCGACGCGATCGCCGTGGTAATCCCAGCAAGCCGCACCTTGAAGGTTTGTGGGCCATATCGTGAAGGAAGGCACATCCCTCGCCATGACCAGCGAACTCTCCGCTCCCGGCCTCCCCGATAAGTTCGCGACGCTGGGTCTGACCTTCGATGACGTGCTGCTGCTGCCCGACGAATCGGATGTCATCCCGAGCGCCGTGGACACGTCGACCCAGCTCTCGCGCAACATCCGCCTGCGCGTTCCGCTGCTGTCCGCGGCGATGGACACCGTGACCGAGGCGAGGATGGCGATCGCGATGGCCCGCCAGGGCGGCGTCGGCATCCTGCAGCGCAACCTCTCCGTCGAGGAGCAGGCCGCCCAGGTCGAGGTCGTCAAGCGCTCCGAGGCAGGCATGGTCACCCAGCCCGTGACCTGTTCGCCGGAGGACACCCTCGCCGAGGTCGACGCGATGTGCGCCCGCTTCCGGATCTCCGGTCTGCCGGTCACCGACCCGGACGGAACGCTGGTCGGCATCATCACCAACCGCGACATGCGCTTCGAGGTCGACTACACGCGCAAGGTGCGCGAGGTGATGACCACGGCGCCGCTGATCACCGCGCAGGTCGGGGTCACCGCCGACGCGGCCCTGGGCCTGCTGCGCCGCAACAAGATCGAGAAGCTGCCGATCGTCGACGGCGCGGGCAAGCTGCGCGGCCTGATCACGGTCAAGGACTTCGTCAAGACCGAGCAGTACCCGAGCGCCACCAAGGACCCGGACGGCCGGCTGCTGTGCGGCGCCGCCGTGGGTGTGGGCGCCGACTCGCACGAGCGCGCGATGGCCCTGGTCGACGCGGGTGTCGACGTGCTGATCGTGGACACCGCCCACGGCCACTCCCGCGCGGTGCTGGACACGGTCGCGACGCTGAAGAAGGAGCTCGGCAACTCCGTCGACGTCATCGGCGGCAACGTGGCCTCCCGCGCCGGCGCCCAGGCGCTGGTCGACGCGGGCGCGGACGCGGTGAAGGTCGGCGTCGGCCCGGGCTCGATCTGCACCACCCGCGTGGTCGCCGGTGTCGGCGTCCCGCAGATCAGCGCGATCTACGAGGCCAGCGTGGCCTGCAAACCGGCCGGTGTGCCGATCATCGGCGACGGCGGCATCCAGTACTCCGGTGACATCGGCAAGGCCATCGCCGCCGGTGCCAGCTCCGTGATGCTGGGCAGCCTGCTCGCCGGCACCGCCGAGTCGCCCGGCGACCTGGTGCTGGTCAACGGCAAGCAGTTCAAGGTCTACCGGGGCATGGGTTCGCTGGGCGCGATGCAGTCGCGCGGCCAGGGCAAGTCCTACTCCAAGGACCGCTACTTCCAGGACGACGTGCTCTCCGAGGACAAGCTGGTCCCGGAGGGCATCGAGGGCCGGGTCCCGTTCCGCGGCCCGCTGTCCCAGGTCGTCGACCAGCTCGTCGGCGGTCTGCGCTCCGGCATGGGCTACACCGGGTCGACCACGATCCCGGAGCTCCAGGAGGCCAAGCTGGTCCGCATCACCGCGGCCGGGCTCAAGGAGTCGCACCCGCACGACATCACCATGACCGTCGAAGCTCCGAACTACACGACCCGCTGAGGTCGGCTGATCTCGTGAGAGCCCGGTGCCCGGTGCGGCGCCGGGCTCTCGGTCGCTGTGCGTGATCTCGCGGGTTCGGGTGGTGATCGAGGGACCCCGCGCGGCGGAGACGCGGTGCTTGCGGAGAGAATGTTTCGCTGGACATCCGCCGCTAGGAGGGACACACGGTGCGGGATCAGGTTGAGATCGGCATGGGCCGGACCGCCATGCGCGGCTACGACTTGGACGACGTCGAGATCGTGCCCTCGCGGCGCACCCGTTCGTCCAAGGACGTGTCGCTGGCCTGGCAGATCGATGCCTACCGCTTCGACATCCCGGCGATCACGCACCCGACCGACGCGGTCGTCTCCCCCGCCTCGGCGGTGCGCATGGGCGAGCTCGGCGGGCTGGGCGTGCTCAACGCCGAGGGCCTGTGGGCGCGGCACACCAACGTCGAGGACAAGATCGCCGACGTGGTCCGCATCGCCGAGGAGAGCAGCGACCTGGAGGCCCCGATCCGGCGGCTGCAGGAGCTGCACGCCGCCCCGATCCGGCTGGACCTGCTCAGCGAGGCCCTCAAGCAGGTCAAGGACTCCGGCGTCACGGTCGCCGCGCGGGTCAGCCCGCAGCACGCCGAGGAGCTGACACCCGACCTGCTGGCCGCCGGTGTCGAGCTGCTGTTCGTGCAGGGCACGATCATCTCCGCCGAGCACGTGGCCCGGGACGGCGAGCCGCTGAACCTCAAGCGCTTCATCAACGACCTGGACGTGCCCGTGGTGGCCGGCGGCGTCGGCGACTACCGCACCGCGATGCACCTGATGCGCACCGGTGCGGCCGGTGTGATCGTCGGCTTCGGCCAGTCCCGCGCGGCCACGACCACGCAGGTGCTGGGCATCGGCGTCCCGATGGCGACGGCGATCGCCGACGCCGCCGCGGCCCGCCGCGACTACCTCGACGAGACCGGCGGCCGGTACGTGCACGTCATCGCCGACGGCGCGCTGTCCTACTCCGGCGACATCGCCAAGGCCATCGCCTGCGGCGCCGACGCCGTGATGCTGGGCGAGGCGCTGAGCGAGTCCACCGAGTCGCCCGCGCAGGGCTACTACTGGACGTCCGCCGCCGCGCACCCGAACATGCCGCGCAGCGAGATCGTCGGCTTCGCCGGTACGGATGCCGACCTCGAGAAGATGCTCTTCGGCCCGAGCAGCGACCCGTACGGGACGCTGAACCTCATGGGCGGCCTCCGCCGCGCTATGGCCAAGACGGGCTACCGCGACCTCAAGGAGTTCCAGAAGGTCGGCCTGATGCTCCGCGGCTGACGAGGTTCCGGGCGGAAATCCGCCACCTCTCAGAGCCCGGAACGGGGCTAGCTACTCGCGAGTAGTTTCGCTTACGCTGTCGCGCATGGCACAACGTGGTGGTGGCGGTACCGATTTCGACGTGGTGGTCATCGGCTCGGGCTTCGGCGGCAGCGTTGCCGCCCTGCGCCTGACCGAGAAGGGCTACCGGGTCGCGGTGCTCGAAGCGGGTCGCCGGTTCTCCGACGAGGAGCTGCCGAAGACCTCCTGGGACCTGCGCAAGTTCCTCTGGGCCCCGCAACTGGGCTGCTTCGGCGTGCAGCGGATCCACATGCTCCGCGACGTGCTCATCCTCGCTGGTGCCGGCGTCGGCGGTGGATCGCTGAACTACGCCAACACGCTCTACCGACCGCTCAAGCCCTTCTACCAGGACTCGCAGTGGGCGCACATCACCGACTGGGAGTCGGAGCTCGCGCCCCACTACGACCAGGCCACCAAGATGCTCGGCGTCATCGACCAGCCGTCCGAGACCCCGCACGACGTGGTGATGAAGCAGGTCGCGGCCGACATGGGCGTGGCCGACACCTTCCACACCACCCCGGTCGGCGTGTACTTCAACGAGCCCGGCCGCACCGACGCCGACCCGTACTTCGGCGGGGCGGGCCCGGCGCGCACCGGCTGCACCGAGTGCGGCGCCTGCATGACCGGCTGCCGGGTCGGCGCCAAGAACACCCTGGTCAAGAACTACCTCTACCTCGCGGAGAAGAACGGGGCGGAGGTCTTCCCGCTCACCACGGTCAACCGGCTCGGCAAGGGCCGCGACGGCCGCTGGCGGATCGCCACCTCGCGCACCGGCGCGAAGCTCAACCGCAAGCCGAAGATCTTCAGCGCCGACCAGGTCGTGGTCGCCGCCGGGACCTGGGGCACGCAGAACCTGCTGCACCGCAGCGTCGACAACGGCGACCTGCCGAAGCTGTCCAAGCGGCTGGGCATGCTGACCCGCACCAACTCCGAGGCGATCATCGGCTCGCAGGTGGCGAAGGTCGACCCGGACCGCGACTTCTCCACCGGCGTGGCCATCACCTCCTCGTTCCACCCGGACGAGGACACCCACGTCGAGCCGGTCCGCTACACCAAGGGCGCCAACGCGATGGGGCTGCTGCAGATCCCGGCGACCCGGGGCGGGCGGGGTTCGCGGTGGAAGCAGCTGGGCAAGTTCATCCGCGAGAACCCCAAGCTGTCGCTGCGCATGCTCTCGGTGCGCAACTGGAGCCAGCGCACGGTGATCCTGCTGGTCATGCAGAGCCTCGACAACTCGCTGACCACCAGCGTCAAGCGGGTGCTCGGCAAGCGGCTCCTGACCTCCAAGCAGGGGCACGGTGCGCCGAACCCGAGCTACATCGAGTCCGGTGAGCAGGCCAATGAGCTGGTCGCGGACAAGATCGGCGGCATCGCGGGCGGCACCTGGGGCGAGATGTTCGACATCCCGATGACCGCGCACTTCCTCGGCGGCTGCGCGATCGGCGACAGTCCCGAGACCGGCGTCATCGACGCGTACCACCGGGCGTGGTCCTACCCGACGCTGTCGATCGTGGACGGCTCGGCGGTCAGCGCGAACCTCGGCGTGAACCCGTCGCTGACGATCACCGCCCAGGCCGAGCGCGCCTTCTCGATGTGGCCGAACAAGGGCGAGGCGGACACCCGCCCTGACCAGTCCGCGGGCTACCGCAAGATCGCCCCGGTCGAGCCGAAGTCCCCGGCCGTCCCGCCGTCGGCCCCCGCCGCCCTCCAACTCCCCCTCGTCTGACCCCGTCCCTCCGGGGGCGCCGCGATTTCAATGGAAATCTTGTTCCCGACTTCCATTGAAATCGGAAACCCGAGTTCCCTTGAAATCGCGTCGCCCGGGGTGGGGGTGCGTCGGGCGGTTGGCCGGGCCGATGCGGTTGTGGCCTTCGTTACCTGCGACAATGGCCGGACCGCAGTGCGATGGCCAAGGAGGTCGGCGACCACGTGTCCGGTTCCGCAAGCAACAGCGCCAACGGGCCTGTTCTCGTTGTCGACTACGGCGCCCAGTACGCCCAGCTGATCGCTCGGCGCGTGCGCGAGGCGCAGGTCTACTCCGAGGTCGTCCCGCACGACACCCCGGTGTCGGAGATCGCGGCCCGCAACCCCGCCGCCATCGTCCTGTCCGGCGGCCCCTCCAGCGTCTACGCCGACGGCGCGCCGCAGGTCGACCCGGAGCTGTTCAACGCCGGGGTCCCGGTGTTCGGCATCTGCTACGGCTTCCAGGCGATGACCGCCGCGCTCGGCGGCACCGTCGAGCACACCGGCACCCGCGAGTACGGCCGCACCGAGGTCGAGATCAGCGGCGACGGTGGACGGCTGCACAACGACCTGCCCGGCCACCACCCGGTGTGGATGAGCCACGGCGACTCGGTGAGCAAGGCTCCCGAGGGCTTCCAGGTCACCGCGGGCACCAAGGACACCCCGGTCGCCGCGTTCGAGAACGTCGAGCGGCGGCTGGCCGGCGTGCAGTACCACCCGGAGGTCGTGCACTCGCCGCACGGCCAGGAGGTGCTGCGCCGGTTCCTGCACGACATCGCCGGTGTCCGTCCGCAGTGGACGACCTCGTCCATCGTGGACGAAACCGTGGCGGCGATCCGCGAGCAGGTCGGCGACCGCCGCGCGATCTGCGGCCTGTCCGGCGGCGTGGACTCCGCCGTCGCGGGCGCGCTCGTCCAGCGCGCCATCGGTGACCAGCTGACCTGCGTGTTCGTCGACCACGGCCTGCTGCGCGCCGGCGAGCGCGCGCAGGTCGAGCGGGACTTCGTCGCCGCCACCGGCGTCCGGCTGGTGACCATCGACGCCGTCGACCGGTTCCTGGGCGCGCTGGCCGGGGTCAGCGACCCCGAGGAGAAGCGCAAGATCATCGGCCGGGAGTTCATCCGCGTCTTCGAGCAGGCCGCCCGCGACCTGCAGGCCGAAGCGGGTGCCGCCGGCGAGCAGATCGAGTTCCTGGTGCAGGGCACCCTCTACCCGGACGTGGTGGAGTCCGGCGGCGGCTCCGGCGCGGCCAACATCAAGAGCCACCACAACGTCGGTGGACTGCCCGAGGACCTGCAGTTCTCGCTGGTCGAGCCGCTGCGCGCGCTGTTCAAGGACGAGGTCCGCCGGGTCGGCCTGGAGCTGGGCCTGCCGGAGACGATCGTGCACCGGCAGCCGTTCCCCGGCCCCGGCCTGGGCATCCGCATCATCGGTGAGGTCACCGCGGACCGGCTGGAGACGCTGCGCGCCGCCGACGCCATCGCCCGCGAGGAGCTCACCGCCGCCGGCCTGGACCGCGACATCTGGCAGTGCCCGGTGGTGCTGCTCGCCGACGTCCGCTCCGTCGGTGTCCAGGGCGATGGCCGCACCTACGGCCACCCGGTCGTGCTGCGGCCGGTCTCCAGCGAGGACGCGATGACCGCGGACTGGACGCGGCTGCCCTACGACGTCCTGGCGCAGATCTCCACCCGCATCACCAACGAGGTCCCCGAGGTCAACCGGGTCACCTTGGACGTGACCTCCAAGCCGCCGGGGACGATCGAGTGGGAGTGACGCGAGAGGGCCCTTCTGACCTGGTCAGAAGGGCCCTTCGTCGGTCAGCGCCTCACTGCTCGACCTTGACCCAGTCGATGAGGTAGCGGGCCGTTCCCGCCTTGATCTTGTCGACGCTCTCCTGCGGCAGGCCCGGGTAGGGCTCGGTGACGCCGTTGACGTTCTGCGGGTACTGGCCGCCGGTGGCGAAGTTCAGGATCATGTACTGCGGGTCGTCGAAGACCCAGGTCCAGCCGTTGGCGTCGAACTCGGCCTTGGTGACCTGGTAGGTCTGGGTGTCGTCGACGAAGAAGGTGAAGCCCTCCGGCGTCCAGTCCACCCGGTAGGTGTGCCAGTCGGCCGGGTCCTTGCCCTCGAAGTTCTGCTGGTGGGTGATCGGCGTGTCGCCGTTGTACTCGGGGCCGTGCATCGCCGAGCTGGTCCACGGCTCGCCGACGTGCTCCATCACGTCGACCTCGCCGCACTGCGGCCACGGCTTGCCCTCGTTGATGCTGGTTCCCAGCGACCACCAGGCCGGCCACAGGCCGGAACCCGTGGCGTTCTCCGGCAGCTTGATGCGCGCCGAGTAGCTGCCGTAGGTGAACTCGAACTTGTCCTCGGTCTTCACCCGGCCGGACACGAAGTCGTAGGTGCCGCCGTCGGGCGCCTGGAAACCCTGCTTGTAGCGCGGGTGCAGCGCCAGCGCGCCGTTCTGGGCGCCGGTTCCGCCGTCGTGGTCGATGTAGATCGTCTCGGGTGAGTCCACATAGGCCTGCTGCTCGTTGTTCACGGTGCCGAAGTTCTCGCCCGTCACCTCGACCTGCCACTTCGAGCGGTCGAGCTCGCCGCCGGAGAAGTCGTCGAAGAAGACCTCAGCGCGCGGCTTGACGTCCTTCGGCGCCTCGCTCGGGTTCGCCGCAGCGGCGGACGGGAGCGAGACGAACAGGGCGAGCACGGCGCCGCCGGCGAGCACGCGGTTCCTGGTCATAGCAGCTCCTTGCGGGGATTGTGGGAGCAACGCTGTTCAGATCGATCAAGACCGCAGTATCAGCAGACCGGAACCGAGCTCGGGCGATGTTGTCGTGTTTTGGAAGAGGACAGAGAAGCGATCGGGCGACGAGTGGGAAAAATTCCCGGAGAACTCCCGACCGCACCGCGAAAATGCCGGTGGAACTGGCAAATTCACTCGGCGCGGCGGCGCAGCGACACCACCAGCAGCGCGATCCCGACGAGCACCGCCACACCCGCGAGGATCCACTGCAGGTGGCTCTCCAGGTCGAGCGCGACCGCGACCGCGATGATCGCCGAGATGGCGCCCCCGAAGAGCAGGACGGGGTCGGGGCCCTCGTAGGGCTTGCTCTCGTCAGTCACGGATGACCTCCACGTCGCCGGTGCCCGCCGTTGCGGTGAGCACGATTTCGCCACCGCCAGGCCCGTCCGGGCCCTCGTCGGTGATCACCTGGTGCAACCCCTGGCCGTTGGAACGCCGGTTCAGGCAGTCGAGCTCGCCGACGTCGACGCCGCACTCCGCCCGCACGTCCGCCGTCGGAGGCACGCGGACCTGCACACGTCCGGCCCCCACGGTGGCGCCGGTGTGCAGGACCTGACCGGTGCTGATCCGCAGCTGCGAGAGGTCCAGGTCGATGGTTCCGGCCGAGCGGTCGTAGTTCGGCTGCACGTCGGCGATCTCGACAGGTGCGCTCCGCAGGTCGCCGACGCTGAGGTCTCCGTCGATCCGGTACTGGTGCGCGACCGAGGTGACCAGCGCGACCAGCGCCAGCGGCACCGCGATCAGGACCGGCCAGCGGCCCACGTGCAGGTACGCCCCGAGCATCATCGCCGCGCCCAGCAGTCCCAGGCCGGTCGCCGCAGCGAAGTACGCCGGTGCGCCCAGCCACGCGACGAAGGTGGCGCCGATGATCGCGACGAGCAGCGCGACCGGGTTGTACCAGCGGAACCGGCGGGACTTCGGCTCCGCCGGTTCGGGTTCCTGCGGTTCGGGCAGGTCCCACGCGAACGGCGCCGCGCCCAGCGGATCCCACGCGGGTGGCGTCTGCTGCTGCGGCGCGGCACCCGGGTAGACCCAGGTGTTCTCGCCGGTCGGCGTAGCCTGCGGTGGCGGGTTCGACGTCCCGGTCACCTGGCGGTCGCCCTGGTTGCGGTGCAGGAAGTACAGCGCGACCGGTCCTGCGGCCAGGCCCAGCACCGCCATCGAGCTGATCATCCACATCATGCCGGGGACCAGCAGCACCACCAGCACCACCGCGATCCAGGTCTCGGTGGGTTGGCGGCTCGGCGTGGTCTGGCCGGGCAGCGGCGGAGCCTCCTTCGGGAACAGCAGCCAGCCCAGCATGTAGAGGACGAGACCGGCTCCGCCGTAGCAGGAGAGCACCACGAAGGCGACGCGCACGAGGATCGGGTCGACGCCGTACCGGCGTGCGATCGCCGCCGACACACCCGCCGCCTTGGAACCGCTGCGCGGGCGGACCGGGCGGGTGGCCCAGAAGTCGCGCAGGGTGGCCTCGACACCACCGGTTTGCTGCGTGCTGTTCATGACGACCACTATCCGATCCGGCGCCGTCCGCGGGCATCGGGGAGCCCCCTGAATCCGCCCCGGGGTCGGCGAGGTTCCCGGTGGGGAACGAGCTCTCGGTGGGGCTCGTGGTCTGGCCAGGAGGGGGGAGTTCCCACTGGGACCTCGGTCCCGTGGGGATGTCAGGGCGGTCCCTGATGCCCGGGTCACCTCGACCGTGTGACCATCGAAAACGTGACGGCCCCCGACGATCAGACCCCGCCCACCCGGCGCAAGGTGAACCCGGTGCGGACCGACCCGCGTATGCGGCAGTCGACTTCGAACGCACCGACCGAGCCGATGCCGACGGCCCTGCCCCGGCTGCACCGGACGCGCGACGGGCGGCTGCTGGCCGGGGTGTGCGCGGGCGTGGCCGAACACCTGGGCGTCCGGGTCCTGTGGGTGCGGATGGCCTTCGCGGTGCTCTCCGCGCTCGGCGGTGCCGGAATCCTCGGGTACGCGCTGCTGTGGGTCTTCGTGCCGCAGGGCGGCGGATCGCGCCCGGCGACGAAGCGGGAGTGGCAGCAGGGGTTCGGCATCGTGCTGCTCGGCGTCGGCGCGCTGGCCGCCTTCGGCGCCGTGCTGTCGATGCCGGCCTGGTTCACGGTTCCGCTCGTGGTGGCCCTGGTGGGGGCGGCGGTCGTGTGGCGGGAGGCGGACGACTCACAACGCCGCCGCTGGCGGCAGGGCGCCCGTTCCGGGGTCGCGGGCGCCCTGCTCGGCACGGGAGCGCGCAGCGCCTGGATCCGCGTCATGTCCGGTGCTGTCCTGGTCGTGCTCGGCATGGCCCTGCTGGTGGGAAGCACGAGCTCGCTGGACGCGCTGCCGACCGGGCTGCTCGCCTCCGGTGCCACCCTCGTCGGCGTCGCCGTGCTCACCGTTCCGTGGTGGGTGCGCCTGGTGCGCGACCTCAACGTCGAGCGCGCGAGCCGCATCCGCTCCCAGGAGCGCGCCGAGATCGCCGCCCACCTGCACGATTCGGTGCTGCAGACGCTCGCGCTGATCCAGAAGCAGGCCGCTTCCGAGCGCGAGGTCCGCAGGCTCGCCCGCGGCCAGGAGCGGGAACTGCGCGGCTGGCTCTACGGCCCGGACGGCTACGGCGGTGACGTGCCCGTCGAGGAGAAGGGGACCCTCGCCGCCGAGGTGGCCCGCATCTGCGGCGAGGTGGAGGACCACTTCGCGATCACCGTGCAGCAGGTCGTCGTCGGTGACTGCGAGCTCGAGGACCGGCTCACCGCCCAGCTCAACGCGGCCCGGGAAGCGCTGGTCAACGCGGCCAAGCACGCCGGGGTCAGCGAGGTCAGCGTCTACGCGGAGGTCGAACCCGAACTGGTGTCGGTGTTCGTCCGCGACCGCGGTGCCGGGTTCGACCCGTCCTCGGTCCCCGAGGACCGGCACGGGCTGGCCGACTCGATCCGCGGTCGCGTGCAGCGGCACGGCGGTGCGGTCAAGGTGCGCACCTCACCCGGCCAGGGCACCGAGGTGGCGATGGAAATGCCCAGGTCGGCGACGTGACGCGTAGTCTGCCAGGGGAAACGGCGTTCGGAGGATGTTGTGACCGGTGAAGCCACCGAGGAGACCGGCCCGGTCCGGGTGTTCCTCGTCGACGACCACGCGTTGTTCCGCGCCGGTGTTCGCGCCGAGCTCGCCGCCGCCGACGGCGTCGAGGTGGTGGGCGAGGCGGGCTCGGTCGCCGAGGCGGTGGCCGGCATCGGGCACTACCGGCCCGAGGTCGTGCTGCTCGACGTCCACATGCCCGACGGCGGCGGTGCCGAGGTCCTCCGCCAGGTGCGCGGCAAGTCCGGGGAGGACAAGGGCGAGATCGTCTTCCTGGCCCTGTCGGTCTCCGACGCGGCCGAGGACGTGATAGCGGTGATCCGCGGCGGCGCCCGGGGCTACGTCACCAAGACCATCTCCGGGCGCGAGCTGGTGGACGCGATCACCCGGGTGAAGGCGGGCGACGCGGTGTTCTCGCCCCGCCTGGCCGGTTTCGTCCTCGACGCGTTCTCGGAGGGGCCCAACGCGGCCCCCGTCGGCGACCCCGAGCTGGACCTGCTGACGCGCCGCGAGCGCGAGGTCCTGCGCCTGCTGGCCCGGGGTTACGCCTACAAGGAGATCGCCTCCGAGCTGTTCATCTCGGTCAAGACGGTGGAAACCCACGTCTCCAGCGTCCTGCGCAAGACCCAGCTCTCCAACCGCTACGAGCTCTCCCGCTGGGCCTCGGACCGCCGCCTCGTGTGACCAGGGGGATTCGAATTTCGCGCGAAATTCGAACTTCCCAGCGTGAGGGTCACTTCATCGGGTGGTTCGAGGCGAGGTCGGCGTAGAGCTGGGAGGCTCGGGTGAAGCCCGTCCAGAAGCGGTTGCCCGCCGGGCCCGGGGGCTTGCGGTGGGTGAGGGCGACTCCGATGAGGACGACGGCCATGCCGAGCAGCACCCGGAACGGGAGCTGCTCACCGAGCAGGAGCCAGCCGAGCAGCACCGAGAAGATCGGCATCACGTAGGTGACGGTGGAGGCCGTCGTCGGTCCCTCGTCGCCGATCAATCGGTAGTTCAGCGCGAAGCCGATGCCCGTGCCGACGACGCCGAGGGCGAAGACCGCCAGCAGCGCCACCGGGTTCCAGTGCACCATCCGCAGGCCGTCGATGGGCAGCGCGAGCAGCGAGAACCCGATCGCGGCGGTGAGCTGCATGCTCGCCAGGGCCAGCGGCGGCGTGCCCCGGCCGGTGATGAACCGTCCTGTGTAGACGAACCCGATGCCGTAACTGGCCGCCGCCGCGACGCACGCGAGCACGCCCCAGCCGAGCAGGCCGCCGCCCTGCCACGGGGCGAAGATCACCAGCACGCCGAGGAATCCGGCCAGCAGTCCGGCGGCGCGGTGGGGTGGCAGCGCCTCGCGCCCGGCGAGCAGCCCGAACAGCACCGTCCACAGTGGCGTCGTCGCGTTGATGACGCCCGCCAGCCCGGATTCGACGCTCTGCTCGCCCACCGCCAGCAGCACCCACGGCAGCGCGTTGGCGAACACCGCGGCGACGGCGACGTGCCGCCACAGGTTCCGGTCGCCGGGCATGCGCAGGCCGCGCACCGCGCAGATCACCAGCAGCGTCAGCGCGCCCAGCACGATGCGGGCCAGCGCGAGCTGCGTCGGCGACAGGGCCTCCAGGCCCAGCTTGATCAGCAGGAAGCTCGCTCCCCAGAACAGTGCGAGCGCCCCCAGCCGCAGGTAGCTGGTCGGGTTGTTCATCTCCGCTCCCCAGTGCCGTCGTGTCGTCAAGACCAGCTTGCAAAAGCTGAGGCGTAAGGACAAGCGAATTAATCTCAACGAACCGTTAAGATATCCTGTAGCATCGGGGCATGCTCGACGTCAGGCGGATGCAGGTCCTGCGCGCGGTGGTCACCAGCGGCTCGGTGAGCGCTGCCGCGTCCAACCTCGGCTTCACCCCCTCGGCCATCAGCCAGCAGCTCTCGACGCTGGAGAAGGAGGCCGGGACCCCGCTGCTGGAGAAGGCCGGCCGCGGCCTGCGGCCCACCCCGGCGGGCACCCTGCTGGCCGAGCGGGCCGGGCGGATCTCCGAGCTGCTCAACGAGACCGAGGCCGAGCTCGCCGACATCCGCGCGGGCCGGACGGGCCTGCTGCGGCTGCGGTTCTTCACCACCGCTGCCGTCGGCCTGATCCCGCAGGCCGTGGCCAAGTTCCGCGCCGAGCACCCCGAGGTGCAGCTGGACCTGCAGCTGCAGGAGGAGGGGTTGCTCGAGGACGTCGCGTCAGGTGAGACGGACCTGGCGGTCATCGTGGTCGGCGAGTCGGTGCCGCAGCGGCGCGGGGTGCGGCTGGTGCACCTGGCCGACGACCCCTACCGGGTCGTGCTGCCCGGCTCCCACCCGCAGGTCGACCAGGACAGCGTCGACATGGCCAAGCTGGCCCACGATTCCTGGGTCAACAGCGCGGTGACCGACGGAGGGATCTGCTCGCGGCTGCTGCGGGACGCCTACGCCAGCGCCGGTTTCACGCCGCGCGTCGCGGTGGAGACCGACAGCACCTACTCCGCCCAGGGTTTCGTCGCGGCCGGCATGGGGATCGCCCTGGTGCCGCGGCTCGGCCTCGACGTCGTGCACCCGGGCGTGGAGGTCCGCGCGGTCACCAACCCGGAGCCGACCCGCCGCCTCTACGTCGCAGCCCGGGACGCCGTCGCCGACCTCCCGGCCACGCGGTCCCTGCTCGAATGCCTGCAGGAGACCGCGAAGACCGCCTGATCAGCTCCGGCTGTCGGTGTTGATCAAGGCCTGGCCGTCGGTGTTGGCGACCATGCCGAGGACGTGCATCTCGGTGCTCTTCTTGCCGTCCTTGGTGAGCTGCAGGGTGACCACGACGTTGGCGCCGGACTGGACCGGCTCGCCGATGATCTTCACGTCGTCGATCTGCTTCCAGAACGCCTCGTACCGCTCCTTGCCCTGCGACTGCAGGCTCGGGCCGAGGAGCTTCCACGCGGCGTCGAGCTGCTTGGGCACCAGGCCGTAGTACTTCTTGACCGTGGAGACCAGCTCCTCCTTGGTCACCTGCTTCTTGGTGCTCGTCGCGCTGGACGTGGGGGCGTGGCTGGTCGTCGGCGCGGCGGAGGACGACGTGGGCGCGGCCGAGGTCGTCGTGGCCGGTGCGGCGCTGGGAACGGGTTTCGGCGCCGGCGGCGGGGCGCTGCGCTCCTGCGCGCCGGAACCGAACGCGTTGGCGGCCAGCACGCCCACCAGGATCGCCACCACGATCGCCACGATCCACAGCGCCACCTGCTTGCCGCCGCGGCGCGGCGCAGCGGCGGCGGCCACCGGGGCGGCGCCACCGACGCGGGTGGGCGGGTTCGCGCCGCCGCCCATGCCGCCCTGGTACGCCATCGTCGGCCCGGCACCGTGCTGGGCCGGTGCGGGAGGCTGCTGCTGGCGCTGCCAGCCCGCTCCGGCTCCCGGGGCCGCGTTGGGCACCGGACGGCCGTCGAGGACGGCCTGCAGCAGGTCGCGGGTGTGCGCCATCGTCGGCCGGTCGACCGGGTCCGGGCACAGCATCTGCATCAGCACCGGCGTCATCGGCCCGGCCTGGCGCGGTGGCTCGAACTGGCCGCGCGCGACCCGGTGCAGCAGGCTGATCGCGTTCTCGTCGGTGCCGAACGGCGGGCCGCCCTCGATCGCCGCGTACAACGTCGAACCCAGCGAGAACACGTCCGACGCGGGTGCCGGGTCGCGGCCCAGCGCGACCTCCGGGGCCAGGTAGGCGGGGGTGCCGGCGAGGATGCCGCTCTTGGTGACGGCGACGTCCCCGATCGCGCGGGAGATGCCGAAGTCGGTGATCTTGGCGAGGTCGTTCTCGCCGAGCAGGATGTTGCCCGGCTTGAGGTCGCGGTGCACGATGCCGGCCATGTGCGCGGCGGCCAGCGCCCCGGCGACCTGAACGCCGATCCGGGCCACCCGCATCGGCGGCTGCACGCCCTGCTCGTCGATGACCGCGGCGAGGCTCGTCGAGGGCAGGTACTCCATGACCAGCACGGGCTGGCCCTCGTCCTCGGCCACGTCGAACACGACGATTGCGTTCTGGTGCTGGAGGCGGGCGGCGATGCGGCCCTCGCGCATCGACCGCTGGCGCGCTTCCTCGGTTTCCTCGGGGGTGTAACCGGGCTGCAGCAGCAGTTGCTTGACGGCGATCGTGCGGTGGAGGCGTTCGTCGACGGCCTTCCACACCACGCCCATGGCGCCGCTGCCGATCTTTTGCTGCAAGCGGTACCGGCCCGCGATCAAACGACCTTCGGCGCTCACCGGTGTCTCCTGGTACTGGCTCGCCCGACGGGGCTCGCCTGTCTAAGGACTGCCTGTTTTCTCGTTAGCGATGCGGGCGGACCGGACTCCCCGCTGCCGGCTTCACCCGACGGTGTCACGCCCGCAGCCACGTTACTGGGCCGTGCGTTCCCGACGGCACCCCGGGGCCGGAATGCGCCTGCGGCCGGGGCGCTCACCTGTCGATGAGCACCCCGGCCGCAGCACGTGAACCGAATGTCCGGGTCTACCTCACTGAGTGGTGACGCTACCGCTCTGGCTGGTGGAGGTCCGGGTCGGCTGGCTGGAGGTCTCCTCGGTCGTCGACGTCGGCTGCTGCGTCGTCGACGGCTGCTGCTGCGAGGTCGTCGGCGGCTCCTCGGAGGAGGTCTCCGTCTCCCTCGTCGTGGTGCGGGTCGACTTGGTGGTCGTCTCCTCCTCGCTGCTGGTCTCCGGCGGCGGGGGCGGGAGCTGCGGAGCCTCGGTCTGCTGGTTGGCCGGCTGAGGCGTCGGCTCCTGCGGACCGCGCAGCGCGGAGGTGACCAGCACGGCGATCACGGCGACGGCGACCAGCGCGATGGCCGAGATGATCACCGGGCGCTTGCTGCGCCGCGGCTCCTCGTAGGCCACCTCGTCGGCGCGCGGGTCAGCGCCCATGTAGGACGTGGCGTCCTCGTAGGGCTGCTCGGAGTAGGGGTCGTCCTCGTAGTAGGCGACCGTGGTGCCCGCCGCGGCACCCGCGCCCATCACGCTCGTCGCGTTCTCCGGGGGTTCCGGGGCCAGCGCGGGCGGGATCGGTGCGGCCATCGTGGGGATCGAGCTCACCGAACCGCCGTCGGCCACGGCCTGCAGCATCTCGCGGACCTGCGCCATGTCGGGCCGGTCCTGCACGCGTGCGGCCATCATCGCCATCAGCGGCTGTGCCATCGGCCCCGCCTGCTGCGGCGGTTCGATCTTGCCCGCGGCCACGGCGTGCAGCAGCGCCAAGGTGTTCTCGTTGAGGCCGAACGGCGGGTGTCCCTCGATGGCCGCGTAGAGCGTGGCGCCGAGGGAGAACACGTCGGAGGCCGGCGTCGGCTCCTGGCCCATCGCCACGTCCGGCGACAGGTAGGCGGGCGTGCCGGCGAGCATGCCGGTCTTGGTGACCTGCACGTCACCCTGCGCCCGGGAGATGCCGAAGTCGGTGATCTTCACCTGGCCGTTGTCGCCGAGCAGGATGTTGCCCGGCTTGATGTCGCGGTGCACGACACCTGCCGCGTGCGCGGCGCCGAGAGCCGACGCGACCTGCGCACCGATCCGCGCGACCTCGCGCGGCGGCAGCGGGCCGTGGTCGGACATCATCGCGGCCAGGCTCGTCGACGGCAGGTACTCCATGACGAGGACCGGCTGCCCCTCGTCCTCGGCCACGTCGTACACCGAGATCGCGTTCGAGTGCTGGAGCCGGGCCGCGATCCGGCCCTCCCGCATTGCCCGTTGCCGCGCTTCCTCGGCTTCACCCGGATCAAGACCGGGCTGCAACAGCAACTGCTTGACCGCAACGGTGCGGTGCAGGCGCTCGTCAACACACTCCCACACCACGCCCATCGCGCCACTGCCGATGCGTCGCTGCACCCGGTAGCGTCCGGCGACCAGGCGACCTTCGTCGCTCACCGACGTCTCCCCGTACTGCTATCGATGCCCAGCGGCGCCGCCCACCGGGAGTCCCGGAGGTGGCCCGCCGAACACCGGCGGATTAGGGCGGACCGGCATCGGCCCCCCACAAGTACACGTTCAAAGCACGACTCGGGTTGCCACCGAACCGCGATACGGCAGCCTAGCCGACGCCGTGTGGGCGTAGGTCCGAAGTCGAAAAGATCGGTACGACCTATTTCGAGACTACGCCGACCGCGCCCGGAACCACCGTGATCCGGCCTCGCACCGCAGTCGTTTGCGCTGGTGGTCCGGACCCCAGGCGGCCGGTGCCCGCGGGCTTGTGACCCTCGGCACCGACCGGCTCACGCCACGGTACCGGCGGCGGTGGCCCCGGTGGGCCCGGGTGTGAGCAGATGCGGGTCGTTGCCGCATTGTTGTGCACCTCAGCCGGGCGGCAGCTGCCGTGCGCTGCGCAGCTCGGCGCCGACGATGCGCGGCAGCGGGCCGGGCGAGACGTGCAGGTTCTGGTCCAGCAGCACCCGGTCGCCACCCGGGTAGACGGCCTCCACCAGCGCGGACACCGAGGAGTCGGGTTGCGCCCGCAGGCTCACGACGCGCACCGCGTCAACGGACTCCCACGCCCGGTGGAGCTCCTCGGCCTGCCCGAGCTCGGGGGCGAGGAGCTCGTCGAGCCGGGCCGGGGCGTCCTGCGCGAGGCGGTAGAAGTCCTCGACGACGCGCAGCGTGGTGCTCTGGCTGCCCGCGGCCGGGTTGGCCAGGTAGGCGTTGCCGGGTTCGGCGGCGGCGACGGTCCCGCCGCCCTCGGTGGCGGACTCGAACCCGCCGTTGCCCTCGAACGGCCACTTCGCCTGCAGCACCAGGTCCGGGCGCAGCGCGAGGGCGCCGCTGATCGCGGCGCTGGAGTGGGCCGGTCGCGGCAGCTGCGCGGGCTTGGTCATGATCAGCGCCCCGGCGCCGGCGGCGGAGATCAGCAGCAGCACGCCGAGCGCGGTCAGGACGATCAACCCGGCCTTCGGGGACCGGGTGGGCGTGCTGTCGGCGTCGGAGCCGAGCTCGGTGGCCAGCAGGCCCTGCTCGCGGGTGTGCGGGCCGCGCCGGATCAGCTCGGCGACCGTGACGGTGTCGTCGATGGTCGGGCGATCGCTGGGGTGGTCCACGGCGTGAAGACGTACCCCGCCTTCGGTCCGAATAGGAAGGATTCTCAGATAGATCACCGGAAGAGGTGGCGCCGAAGATCACGAACGGAGCAGTGCTTCACGATCCGTGATCAGGAGAGGCGGTCGTCCGCCGCGATCATCGGGTTCTCGGCCATCTCGTAGCGCAGCATCCGGCGCTCGGTCCGCACCGAGCCGTCCGGCAGGGTCAGCCGCAGCGTGTGGGTGGTGCTGGTCGGCGTCACGTAGACCTGCTCGACCTCGACCCGCTTCGCGTACGAGTAGCGGCCCGCGAAGGCCTCGTAGCCCTCCTCGCGCAACCGGCCGGTGGTCATCGCGTAGGCGCCCGGCAGGTCACCCCCGGAGATCGCCGCGTAGTACTGCTCGCTGCTGCGCTGCATGCCCTCGGTGTCGGTCAGCTTCAGCAGCTGCGGGGCCTCGCTGGTGGGCGGTCGGCTCGTGGTCGGCGGCGCGCCGGGGGTGCCGCTGCCCGGGGAGCCCGGTTCGGGGTCGGCGCCCGAGTCCTCCTCGCCGGGTTGCGGGACGGGGGTGGCGGTCGGGACGGGGCCCGCGACCAGCTGGTTCGGGCTGCTCGGTGGTGGCGTGGCGCCCGCGGTCGAGGGCCGGGTCGGGTCGCCGGTGAGGAAGTAGGGGTCGCGCGGGATCGGCGGGTACTGGCCGCCGCGCGGCATGGACGGCAGGTCCAGGCCGTCGATGCGGGTGGTGTGGCTGGACACCAGCGTCGTGGCGAACACCAGCCCGCCCAGCGCGGCGACCGAGGAGGCGATCGCGAACCACGCCGCGCGGCGCCAGGTGGGTGGTGGGGTCACCGAGGCGGGCACCATGCCGAGGTCGAACTTGTGCAGCCCGCCCACCGGTGCGGTGTCGGTCAGCGGATCGATCGCCAGCCGGGGCGAAGGCTCCTCCGACCCGGTCCGCTGCGTGGGGACCGGCGCCCAGGCGGCGCCGGTCTCGTTCTTGCGATGCCGGCCAGGAGCCGGTGCCGGGGACTGCGGCGGCCAATCGAGTCGGCCGCTCCAGCCGATGGTTCTGCCGCTCTGCATCGGAGATCTCGACTTTCTGCAACCCGCGAGGGTTTCACGGCGAGCTTCGCGTCGAGAAGATCGGTACTCCGAACGGCGCTCTTGATGCATCGAACGGGTGATAAGGATCAAGGATCACCCGGACGAACGTCACCCAAAGACGGAACCGAGGTGCGAAGGACGCGAGACTTGTGTCGGTCCTGTGCGAGCGGCGCAGCCGCGAGTCGTGTGAACCACCCTCGCAGCCTCACCGCCGCGGGTTCTGACGCGTCGTCTGGTGAGGACGCCGCGACGCCGTGTATTGGCATACATCAGGAGTGGCGCCCGGAGCCAGACGGCGTGTCAGGTTCCGCTACCCGCACCGACTAGCAGGTCGAGTTCAGGACCAGCAGATCAGAACTCTCCCTTTCGGAAGCGGCTCTGAGTGCTCTGCAGGGCCTTGAGGGACCCCACGCCGCCGCCGAGGCCGAGCAGCGTGGCGAAGACGTCCGCGCCCACCGTGTCGCCGGTGCCGATCAACAGCGCCAGCAGCGTCACACCGAGGCCGACGCCGGCGATCGGGTAGCGCTTCTTGGCGAAGTCGGCTGCCGGCTGCCCACCGGGGCGCTTCTTCGCAGCGGAGGTCAGCATCGCCAGATAGCCCGCGTGCCCGGCCGCCGCGATCACGGCGCCCAGCGTCACCAGGAGTGCGACCAGACCGATAACCATGCCCATGCCCCCAGTCTGCTCCTTGACGGGGCATGTCCGATATGGGGGATCGCCCTGATTCACGGATCGGTTCGAAAAGGTTGTGAATCAAGTCTGGTTTGAGATCGTCGTCACGCTTAGGTTCTGTCGCTATGAGCGAGCGAACCGGTCTCGATCTGAACGGCAAGCGCGTCCTGGTCACCGGGGCGGCCAGCGGCATCGGTGCCGCCGTGACCAGGAGATTCGCCGCGGCGGGTGCCGAGGTGATCGCCGTGGACAGGGCCGCGGAGTCGGTCACCGCGCTCGCCGGGGAGCTGGGTGCCACCGCGCGGGTGGTCGACCTGGCGGACCCGGGCAACGCCGACGGCCTGGGCGAGGGCGCGGACGTCGTGGTCAACAACGCCGGGTTGCAGCACGTCGCGCCGCTGCAGGAGTTCCCGCCGGAGGTCTTCGGCACGATCCTGCGGGTGATGGTCGAGTCGCCGTTCCGCATCGTGCGGTCCGCGCTGCCGGGCATGTACCGCAACGGCTGGGGGCGGGTCATCAACATCTCGTCGGTGCACGGCCTGCGCGCTTCGCCGTTCAAGAGCGCTTACGTCACCGCCAAGCACGCCATCGAAGGGCTGTCCAAGACCGTCGCGCTGGAGGGCGCCCCCTACGGCGTCACCTCGAACTGCCTGTGCCCGGGGTTCGTGCGAACCCCGCTGGTGGAGCGGCAGATCGCGGAGCAGGCGCGGCTGCACCGGGTGCCGGAGGAGCAGGTCACCGAGGACGTGCTGCTGGCCCGGACCCCGGTGAAGCGGCTGGTCGAACCCGACGAGGTCGCTGAGTTCGCCGCCTGGCTGTGCGGTCCCGGGACCACGTCGATCACCGGGGCGTCGCTGTCGATGGACGGGGGATGGACGGCCAACTGACCAGCTCTTCCCGAGGTGACCACGGCCCGTCAAGGAGGACGCCAGCCATGACAACCGAGCCCGCTCCCGCACGCTCGTCCACCACCAGGGTGGTGCTGGCGAGCCTCGTCGGCACCACCGTCGAGTGGTACGACTTCTTCCTCTACGGATCAGCCGCTGCGCTGGTGTTCAACAAGCTGTTCTTCCCGGCGGGCGACCCGCTGATGGGCACCCTGCTCGCGTTCATCACCTACGCGGTCGGCTTCGTCGCCCGACCGCTGGGCGGTCTGGTCTTCGGGCACTACGGCGACCGGATCGGCCGGAAGAAGCTGCTGGTGTTCAGCCTGGTGCTGATGGGTGGCGCGACGTTCGCGATCGGCCTGCTGCCCACCTACCAGTCGGTGGGCGTGATCGCTCCGCTGCTGCTCACGGCGTTGCGGCTGATCCAGGGCTTCGCGATCGGCGGCGAGTGGGGCGGTGCGGTGCTCATCGTCTCCGAGCACGGCTCGCCCGAGCGCCGCGGCTTCTGGGCGTCCTGGCCGCAGGCCGGGGTGCCGCTGGGCAACGTCTTCGGCACCGCGGTGCTGGCGCTGCTGGCGGCGGTGCAGTCCGACGAGGCCTTCCTGGCCTGGGGCTGGCGGATCGCGTTCCTGCTCTCCGGCGTCCTGGTGCTCATCGGCCTGTGGGTGCGGCTGGCGGTCGCCGAGTCGCCGGTGTTCCTGGAGGCCCAGCGCAAGGCCGAGGAGTCCGGTGCCGAGCAGAAGCCGCCGATCTTGGAGGTGCTGCGCAGCTACCGGCGCGAGGTGCTGACCGCGATGGGTGCGCGGTTCGCCGAGAACGTCGTCTACTACGTGCTGACCTCGTTCGTGCTCACCTACGTGGCCACGTTCCTGGACCTGCCGCGCGGGGTGGCGCTGAACGCGGCGCTGATCGCCTCGGTGCTGCACTTCATCAGCATCCCGATCTGGGGTGCGCTGTCCGACCGGTTCGGGCGGCGGCCGATCTACCTGCTGGGCACGGTCGGCACGGGTGTCTGGGCGTTCTTCTTCTTCACGATGCTCGACACCAAGTCGTTCTGGGTGATCACCTTCGCGACCACCGTGGGCCTGGTGTTCCACGGCGCGATGTACGGGCCGCAGGCGGCGTTCTTCGCGGAGCTGTTCGGCACCAGGGTCCGCTACTCGGGAGCCTCGATCGGCTACCAGCTGGCGTCGATCGTGGCGGGCTCGCTGGCGCCGATCATCGCGACCGCGCTGCTGGCGGCGTTCGACTCGTCGCTGCCGATCTCGATCTACGTGGCACTGTGCTCGGTGGTGACCCTGGTCGCGGTGTTCTACTCGCCGGAGACCCGGGATCGCGATCTCGCCGTCGACCACGCGGTGTGACGCAGGAGGGCGCCTTTGACCAGGTCAGAGGCGCCCTTCGCGGGTTCCTACGAGTGGCCGAGCCGACCTCGCCCGAGGCGGAGCAGGATCATGGCGATCTCGCGGCCCTCCGGCCCGAGCTCGCGGTACCGGGCGAGCACGTCCATCTCGCGGTTGTAGACGATGCGCGGGCCGCCAGCGGCCATGCGCGCCTGCCCGACCTGCTGGGAGACCTCGGCCCGGCGCTTGATCAGTCGCAGGATCTCGGCGTCGAGGTAGTCGATCTCCTCGCGGAAGTTGGTGATCGCCTCCGCGGCCTGCTCGGTCGAGGGCTTCCCGGACTGCGGTTTGTCACCGTCCACAGTGGCGTTCATCGGACGTCATCCTCCGGCTCCAGCCCCGTTCCCGTCCCGGAACGCGAAACGCCCCGAGTCCGAGGACTCCGGGGCGTCGTAGTGGTTTTCGAGCTCACGCAGTGACGGACGCCGGAGTCCCGGGCCCGTAGTAAAACTCGTACTGCTGCGTTCGCACACCACCAGTCTGCCACAACCCCCGCCCCCGATCCACTGCCTGGTCACCACGTCCCAGCAGCTGGACGCCAACGGCTGCGCCCCACGCGAGCAACTCGCAACGCCGCGGGTTCTGGCACGTCGCCTGGTGAGGACAGCTGTGACGCCGTGTGTTGGCGTGCAAACGGAGCGGCTCCCGGAGCCAGGCGGCGTGCCAGGTTCCGCTACCCGCACCGCTACGCAAAGTGAGCTCACGCGGAGGAGCTCTGTCCGGGGGGTTCGGTAACGTGGTTCGACGATGAGCACCCCTCTCGATCTCGAATGGCAGGGCGACGAGCCCCAGCCCGCGCAGCCCTCCGCACCTCAGTCCCGGTCGGGCCCGGACCCGGAGGCGCTGCTGGCTGGGCTCAACCCGCAGCAGCGCGAGGCCGTGACGCACACCGGCTCGCCGCTGCTGGTGGTGGCTGGTGCCGGATCGGGCAAGACGCGAGTGCTCACCAACCGCATCGCCCACCTGTTGGCCACCGGGGCGCACCCCGGCCAGATCATGGCCATCACCTTCACCAACAAGGCCGCGGCCGAGATGAAGGAGCGCGTCGCCGACCTGGTCGGCCGCCGGGCCAACGTGATGTGGGTGTCGACGTTCCACTCGATGTGCGTCCGGGTGCTGCGCCGCGAGGCCAAGACGCTCGGCATGTCGTCGAACTTCTCGATCTACGACTCCGACGACTCCAAGCGGCTGATCACCATGATCGCCCGCGAGCAGGACTTGGACTCCAAGCGCTACCCGGCGCGGACGCTGTCCATCAACATCTCGAACCTGAAGAACGAGCTGCTCACGCCGGAGGACGCGGCGCAGCAGGCGGGCAACGACGTGGAGCGCAAGGTCGCCCAGGTCTACGCCGCCTACCAGCGCAGGCTCGCCGACTCCAACGCGATGGACTTCGACGACCTGATCATGCGCACGGTGGAGCTGCTGCAGCAGCACCCGGCGGTCGCCGAGCACTACCGCCGCCGCTTCCGCCACGTGCTCGTCGACGAGTACCAGGACACCAACCACGCGCAGTACGTGCTGGTCAGGGAGCTGGTCGGGACCGGGACCACGGAAGGCGGCGTGGAGCCCGCGGAGCTGTGCGTGGTCGGTGACGCCGACCAGTCGATCTACGCGTTCCGCGGCGCCACGATCCGCAACATCGAGGAGTTCGAGCGCGACTACCCGCAGGCCCGCAGCATCCTGCTGGAGCAGAACTACCGGTCCACGCAGACGATCCTGTCGGCCGCGAACGCGGTGATCCGGCGCAACCCGAACCGGCGCGACAAGCGGCTGTGGAGCGACGCCGGTGACGGCGAGCCGATCGTGGGCTACGTCGCCGACAACGAGCACGACGAGGCCGCGTTCGTGGCCGGTGAGATCGACCGGCTCGTCGACCAGGGCGAGGCCACGTTCAACGACATCGCGGTCTTCTACCGCACCAACAACCAGTCGCGCGTGTTCGAGGAGGTGTTCATCCGCCTCGGCCTGCCCTACCGGGTCGTCGGCGGAGTCCGCTTCTACGAGCGGCGCGAGGTGCGCGACGCCCTCGCCTACCTGCGGGTTCTGGACAACCCGGACGACACGGTGAGCCTGCGCCGGATCCTCAACGTGCCCAAGCGCGGCATCGGCGACCGCGCGGAGGCCGTGGTCGCGGTGCACGCCGAGCAGGAGCGGATCTCCTTCGGCGCGGCCCTGCGCCGGGCCGCCGCCGGTGAGGTCCCGCTGCTGAACACGCGCGCCCGCAACGCGATCTCGGGCTTCGTCGAACTGCTCGACGAGCTGCACGGGGTCGCCGCCGAGAACGACGTGGCCGAGACCCTCGACACCGTCCTGGAGCGCACCGGCTACCGCGGCGAGCTGGAGGCCAGCGACGATCCGCAGGACGCGACGCGGCTGGAGAACCTGACCGAGCTGATCACCGTCGCCCGCGAGTTCACCGAGGCCCGCGCCGGAGCACCGCTGCCGGCCGACGCCGAGGTCTCGCCGTCGGCGGAGGCCGTGGTGTCGGGTGTCGCCCCCGCCGAGGACGCGGACGACGACGCCGACCCGCTGGCCGACGACTCGCTGGCGGCGTTCCTGGAGCGCGTCTCGCTGGTCGCCGACGCCGACTCGCTGCCCGAGACCGGCGACGGCCTGGTCACCCTGATGACCCTGCACACCGCCAAGGGCCTGGAGTTCCCGGTGGTGTTCTCCGGCGGCTGGGAGGACGGCGTCTTCCCGCACACCCGCGCCCTGGGCGACCCGGCCGAGCTGGCCGAGGAGCGGCGGCTGGCCTACGTCGGCATCACCCGCGCCCGCCAGCGGCTCTACCTGTCGCGCGCCATGATGCGCTCGGCCTGGGGCCAGCCGATGACGAACCCGGCCTCGCGGTTCCTCACCGAGATCCCCGAGGAGCTGATGCACTGGCGCCGCATCGAGCCCGAGCGCGCCGCTCCGCAGGTCCGCAGCACCTGGGGCAGCCGAGGCGGCGGGTTCGACCGCACCGGGGGCGACTCGGCCCAGGCGGGCCTGGCCGAACGCGGCATGCGCAGCACCGGCATGAAGGGCTGGAAGGACACGGTCGCCCTCAAGCTCGAAGCGGGCGACAAGGTCACCCACGACAAGTACGGCCTCGGCACGGTCGTCGCCACCGACGGCGAAGGCCCCCGCGCCACGGCCACCATCGACTTCGGCTCCTCAGGCACGGTCAAGCTCATGCTCATCGGCACGGTCCCGCTCACCAAGCTCTGACCACCTCGGGAGGCGCTGCGGATCACGGCCGGCCGCGGTCCTGGAGGTTCGGTGGTCGCCAGCCCGTTTCGACCAGCGAGCGGGCCGGGGTGAACAGCGGGGCGGGGAGATCGTTCCAGCGGTGCCAGGACCAGGACTCGACCTTGTCGGGTTCGAGGACCTGCGGTGCGCCTTCGGCGGCGATCAGGTGGTGCAGCGTGATGTAGTGCAGGCCCTCGTCGTCGAAGACGTCGCTGGTCCAGGCGATGGTCGTGATGTCGGTGGCGACCAGTCCGGTCTCCTCGGCGAGTTCCCGGGCGGCGGCGTCCTCCGGCGCCTCGCCCGGGTCGACCTTGCCACCGGGGAAGGACCACGAGCCCGCGCCGTGCGCGCCCTTCCGCTTGCCGAGCAGCACCGCGGCGTCGCGCACCACGATGGCGCTGGTCCCCACGAACGGCCCGCGAATCTCCGAAGCAACCACGCCTGGATCCTCCCCGCCACCGACCCGCCCGGCCACCGAATTTCCGGTGCCGGTCGTGCTCTCGCCTCGTCCTCCGCTCGGGTCAGAAGCGGTAGTGCAGGAGCCTGCCCAGGCGGTTGAGGGTGGGGACCTTCGACATGGCGCGGAAGGCGAGCCTGGCCGGGAGCGGGTAGCTCGCGAGCTCCGGGGCGTCGAGGAACGAGATCTCCGAGACCAGGTGCAGGCCGAGGGGTTCCAGGTCGCTCGGGTCGTCGATGCCCCAGTGCAGGCGGGAACCGGAGCGGGTCACGGCCGGGTTGGCGACGTTGTTGAGGTGGATGCTCACCGTGTTGAACGCGTCGAAGAGCAGCTCACCGCTGGGGAACCGCTCGACGACGCGGCGCAGCAGGGACAGGCCGTCCGGCCTGGTCAGGTACATCGTCAGACCTTCGGCGACCACGAGGACCGGCCGGTCGGACGGGATCTCGTCCAGCAGGTCCGGATCCGTCACCGACCTGCCGAGGGTGTGCCGGTTCTTCGAAGCCGGGAACAGCCGCTCGCGCAGTTCGACGACCTCGGGTTGGTCGACGTCGTACCACTCGACATCGGCCGGCGGGTCCACTCGCTCGAACCGGCTGTCCAGGCCGCAGCCCAGGTGCAGCACGGTCATCCCCGGGCGCAGCGCCGCGCGGACCAGGTCGTCGAGGGCCTTGGCGCGCACGGCCACGGAGATCGCGTTGTTCGCGCGGAACCCGAAACCGGTGAAGTCGTAGTCGATGCGGCGCACCGCGTCGTCCGCCCACCGGTCGTGCAGCATCGGCTCCGCGGACCGGTTGTCCAGGGCGCGCAGGTACAGCGTCGCGAGCATGGTGGCGGCCGGGCCGGTGAGCTCGACCGGGATCCGCTTCTCGCGCTCGAAGCCGAAGCGCACCACCCGCATCGCGTCGCGCAGTGGCCGCACCGCGTTCATCGCCCCGGCGATGCGGCGCTCGCGCGGTGCCATCTTGGCGACCCCGGGCAGCGTCGTGACCGGCACCGATCCGCGCAGGTGCAGGCCGGGAACCTTGATCTCCAGGTCCTCCGGGTCACCGACTCCCCAGTGGAAGCGCGCGCCGGTGCTGCGGAGGAAACCCGAGTACTTCGCGGCCCGCACGGTCCACGGCGCGACCACGTCGAAGAGCATCTCGCCGTAGCCGAACCGCTCGACCAGCCGCCGCAGCAGCGCGATCCCGTCCTCCTCCGCCAGGTTCGGGGTGAGGCCTTCGGCGATGACCAGCGGCGGCCGCCCGGCCGGAACCTCGTCCAGCCAGCCGGTTTCGGTCACCGACGCCGCGATCGTGCGGTGGTTGTGCCGAACCTGCGGGTAGAGCCGGTCGCGGAGCTCGACGACGTCGGGCAGGTCCACGTCGAACCACTGCGCCTCGGCGGGCACGTCGAGCCGGAACGGCCGGGAGTCCAAGCCGCACGCCAGGTGCAGCACGACCGCGTCCGGGTGCGAGGCGAGGAAGTCGCGGGCGCGGTCGTCGATCTCCTTGGCGCGCAGGACTACGGCCATCTCGTCGCCGGGATCGAGCCGCAGCTCGCCGAAGTCGAAGTCGATGCGCGCCACCAGCTCGTCGGCGGCGTGGTCGCCGAGCACCGGGTCGACGCGGCGGCTGTCGAGCGCGCGTGCGTGGAGGGGACCGAGGAGCGTCTGCTGCGCTCCGGTCAACCGGATCTGTTCGGCCACGGCGCAACGCTACTGCGCGACGGATCCGAACGTCCGCCAACAACGCGTAAAAAGGGCTCGGCGACCGCGGGACGGTCGCCGAACCCTGAGGATCACACCGGGGAGATGCCCCGCTCGCGCATCCACGGCAGCGGGTTGATCTTCTTGCCGCCCCCGTTCCACACCTCGAAGTGCAGGTGGGTGCCGGTGGAGAAGCCGCGGTTGCCCATCGTCGCGATCTGGTCGCCGGCCTTGACCTTGTCGCCCTCGTCAACGGTGATGGTGTTGACGTGGCCGTAGACGGTGATCGTGCCGTCCTCGTGCTGGACCCGGACCCACAGGCCGAAACCGCTGGCCGGGCCGGCTTCGATGACGACGCCGTCGGCGACCGACATGATCGGCGTGCCCTTGGCGTTGGCGATGTCGATGCCGTAGTGGGTGGTGCCCCAGCGGCCACCGAACCCGGAGGTGAAGTTGCCCATCGCCGGGACGTGGAACTTCGGCTGCTTCGCGGCTTCTTCGGCGGCGCGCTGAGCCTTCTCGCGCGCCTGGGTGATCCGCTCGCTCTTGGTCAGCTTCTCCATCTCGGAGCTGACGTCGGAGCTCTTGGCGACCGGGAGCATGGCGGGCGCGGGGGCGCTGCCGCCCATCCCGGTGTGAGCGGGGGAGTCCTCGGCCATCGCGGTGTTGAACGAACCCGCGGCGCCGGAGGCGTTGAAGTCATCGCTGTCGGGGGAGGCGTTTCCCTCGCCTGCTGCCAGCGATTGGCCCGCTGCTGCGAAGGCGCCCGCCGCTACTGCTGCGACGACGACGCGACCGCGCCAGGCCGATGCTGTTGTTGCACCCCGGCTCCGATCCCGCGCACTGGAGGGGTCGTCGGGGGACACCTCCGGATAACCGGGAAAGGGTCGTTCGCCGCCGGGGGAGCGGTGGTGAGCCAATGCCTGCCCTTCCGTCTCGGGGAGCCTGATCTCGCGGGCCCGGAACGGGGATTTCCGGGTGCCGGTCGGGGAACCGGCCGAAGGTTGTCCTTCGTGATCAGACCGTGACAACGGACCGGGGGACAGTAACGAAGCTGATCCCCTAGGGGCAAATCCCGATCTGTTACGCGCCGGGCACCGCGCGTGTTCGAAACACCCTTCGCCGGGCGGATTGTCAGTCCTCCCCGGACACTGGGCGTGGTCGTCGCGCAGCGGAGCCACCTGCGGGTTCGTGATCGCGAGCGGCGGTTCCGAACGGCCCAGCGGGTCGCGATCTCGGAACCGATTCGGACACGGGCGGGTGTCCTTTTGTGCTGCAAGTCACACCCCAAGAGCGTCTTGTCGGCGAGCTGAAAATGCTCCGTTCGGGTGCTGCCCGGGCGTGTCGGCCCGCGGTGACCCCGGAGGGCGACAACGGGTGGTGTCCGGAATCGGTCACCCGGTTGCTAGCGTCTGCGCGGTGACTGCGCGGCCTGACCTCCCGTCCGGTTCGTCTGCCTCGGCGGATTCCGCCCGGGCCACGGACCCGCGGCCAACGCTCGGCACGTCGGCCCGCCTGCGAGCCGCGATCGTGCTCGCCTTCCTCGGCGCCGCGCTCACCGGGATCGGACCGCTGCTCGGGCTGACCAGCCCCGCCGTCCCCGCCGCCTACCCCGCCTGGCCGCTGCTGCTGGTGCTCGCGCTGCTCGTGCCGGTGCTGGCCGCCGCGTTCGCGCGAGCGGGCAAGCCGGTCGCCGCCGCCGCTGTGCTCGTCGGCCCGGCCGCCTTCGCGCCCGGCAGGCTCGGGCAGGACGTCCAGTTCGCCGCCGACGCGGGCCTGGCCGCGCGCCCGGAACTGCTCCAGACCACCTCGCTGCTCACCTTCGAACCCGGCGTCGGCTGGTGGCTGCTGGCCGCCGGACACGTCTTCGCGTTGCTCGCAGGGGTTCTCGCCACCTGGAGGGCCCGCGAGTCCGGAGCCGGGTCGCACCGGCAGGGCCTGCTGGCGATGGCGCTGTGCGCCGGAGTGCTGGGGGCCGTGGCGGTGCTGATGGCGCCGTTCGCCTCCGACGACCCGTACCTGCCGGCCGAAACCGCCCTGGACGGGCCGCTTCCCGTGCTCATCGGCAGCGCGCTGCTGGCCGTCGCGGTGCCCTGCGCCGCCGGTCTGCTCGCCGGTTCCACCGATCCGGAGTTCGCCCGCGGCGGGCTGCTCGGCGTGGCGCTGTCGCTGGTCGCGGTGGTCGTGCCGCCGCTGGTGTCGGTGCTGGTGCTCGACGAGCTGAACTTCGCCTGGGGCCCGCTGCTCGGCCTGCTGGCCGCGCTGGCGCTGCTCGTGCTCTCCGTCGTGGCCGGACGCGGAGAGCGGGCCGAGAACGTCGACGACCTGCGGCTTCCCGCGCTGACCAGGCTGCTCACCCTCGCCGGGGTGTTCGCGCTGCTGGCCGGTGCGGTCGCGGTGCTGGCGGCGCTGACGCCGCACGTCGCCATGCCCTACGGGCTGCGCGACCCGTCGGAGTACCCGGCGCGGATGCTGCTGCCCGCCGGGATCCTGCTGGTCCTGGTCGGTGCCGGGATGCTGCTGCCGAAGGTCGCGCCGCTGCTGCGCCCGGTGCTGACCGTGCTGTGGGCGGTCGTCCCGCTGGCCGCAGCGGGGTCGCTGGACGCGGTGTTCACCGCCGTGCAGGCCGGGGCCGGAGCGGCTCTGGGCGCCTGGGCCGCCGGCCTGTCGGTGCTGCTGGCGGCCGTCGCCGCGGTGCTCGCGGCGATCGCCGGAGCGGTCGAGCGCGACGACGTCGACCTCACCGAGATGGCGATGCGCCGCCTCGTGCTGGTCCCGTCGCTGGTCGCGCTGGTGCTCGGCGCCGGGGCGTTCAGCCTGCCGGTGCTGACCGCGCCCGACTACAGCGCGCCCGGCGTGTTCACCGACTTCGGCACCACCTCGTGGGGGCTGGTGCTCGCGCTGGCGGCCGTCGTCGGCGCGACGGTGCTCGCCCCGATGTGCCGCCCCGCGCAGGCCGCCGCGCTGCTGTGCGGCGCCGCCCTGCTGGTCGCGGTGCGCGCGCTGGAGTTCCCGCTGACCGCCGGGCGCCTGCCGGGGGCCGCTGCCGGACTCGGCCTGTGGTTCGCGGTCGGGGCCGCCGTGGTGCTGCTCGGCACGGCGCTGGCGGCCCGCGCCACCGCCGAACCGACCAACTGAGTTCACTCGCCCGGCCGTCTTGTGGGGGCCGTCGCGGTGCCCGAAACTGGGCTGCACGCCGTCACGGCGCCTGTTCCGTTCGTCACGCGAACGCAGATATCGCTCCTGCCGCACAAGGCGATTCCCCGTGTTGGACGGGTCGACCCAGGCAGACGCCCTACCTCAGGTGAGGCAGTTCACCAGGTGCGCCGCCCCATGCGTCATCGCAGGTCGATATCGTCACCGAGTCCGACACCGACGTCGCAGGAGAGTCGAGTGGACCTGTACGAGTACCAGGCGAAGGAGCTCTTCGCCTCCCACGACGTGCCGACGCTGCCCGGCACCGTGGCGACCGACCCGCAAGGGGCCAAGGCAGCAGCCGAAGAACTCGGCGGGCCCGTAGTCATCAAAGCCCAGGTCATGACCGGTGGCCGGGGCAAGGCCGGTGGCGTGAAGCTGGCCGAGAACCCGGATGAGGCCCAGACCAAGGCCGAGGCCATCCTCGGTCTGGACATCAAGGGCCACATCACCAACAAGGTGCTGGTCACGACCGCCTCCGACATCGCGGAGGAGTACTACTTCTCCTTCCTCCTCGACCGCGCGAATCGCAACTTCCTCGCGATGGCCTCGGTCGAGGGCGGCATGGAGATCGAAGAGGTCGCGGCCACCAAGCCCGAGGCTCTGGCGAAGATCGCGATCGACCCGATCGAGGGCGTCGACCTGGACAAGGCGAAGGAGATCGTTTCCGCCGCCAAGTTCCCGGCCGAGGTCGCCGACCAGGTCGCCGACGTGATCGTCAAGCTGTGGGAGACCTTCGTCGCCGAAGACGCCACTCTGGTGGAGGTCAACCCGCTGGTGAAGGACCCCGAGGGCAAGATCATCGCCCTCGACGGGAAGGTCACCCTCGACGAGAACGCCGCGTTCCGCCAGGCCAAGCAGGCCGAGCTGGTGGACAAGGACGCGGAGAACCCGCTCGAGGCCAAGGCCAAGGAGAAGGGCCTCAACTACGTCAAGCTGGACGGCGAGGTCGGCATCATCGGTAACGGTGCCGGGCTGGTCATGTCCACGCTGGACGTCGTGGCCTACGCCGGCGAGAAGCACAAGAACGTCAAGCCGGCGAACTTCCTCGACATCGGCGGCGGCGCCTCCGCCGAGGTCATGGCCGCCGGTCTGGACGTCATCCTGGGCGACTCGGACGTCAAGTCGGTGTTCGTCAACGTCTTCGGTGGAATCACCGCCTGCGACGCCGTTGCCAACGGCATCGTGCAGGCGCTGAAGATCCTCGGTGACGAGGCCACCAAGCCGCTGATCGTCCGCCTCGACGGCAACAACGTCGACGAGGGCCGCCGCATCCTGGCCGAGGCCAACCACCCGGTCGTCACCGTGGTGGACACGATGGACGGTGCGGCCGACAAGGCCGCCGAGCTGGCAGCGGGGGCGTGAGGCGATCATGGCTATCTTCCTCAACGAGAACAGCAAGGTGATCGTTCAGGGCATCACCGGCTCTGAAGGCACCAAGCACACCGCTCGCATGCTGCGCTCCGGCACCAACATCGTCGGCGGTGTCAACGCCCGCAAGGCCGGGCAGACCGTCGAGATCGAGGGCAAGGAGCTCACGGTCTACGGCAGCGTTCAGGAGGCGATGAAGGAGACCGGCGCCGACGTGTCGGTCGTCTTCGTGCCGCCGAAGTTCGCCAAGGACGCCGTGATCGAGGCGATCGACGCCGAGATCGGCCTGGCCGTGGTCATCACCGAGGGCATCCCGGTGCACGATTCGGCCTACTTCTGGGCGCACGCGAACGCCACGGGCAACACGACCCGGATCATCGGGCCGAACTGCCCCGGCATCATCTCGCCCGGCAAGTCCAACGCCGGCATCATCCCGGCCGACATCACCGGCTCGGGCAAGATCGGTCTGGTGTCCAAGTCGGGCACGCTGACCTACCAGATGATGTACGAGCTGCGGGACATCGGTTTCTCCAGCGCCGTCGGCATCGGTGGTGACCCGATCATCGGCACCACCCACATCGACGCGCTGCAGGCCTTCGAAGAGGACCCGGAGACCGAGGCCATCGTGATGATCGGTGAGATCGGTGGCGACGCCGAGGAGCGCGCGGCCGACTACATCAAGGCCAACATCACCAAGCCGGTGGTCGGCTACGTCGCGGGCTTCACCGCGCCGGAGGGCAAGACCATGGGTCACGCGGGCGCCATCGTCTCCGGTTCGTCGGGCACCGCCTCGGCGAAGAAGGAGGCCCTGGAGGCCGCGGGCGTCAAGGTCGGCAAGACGCCGAGCGAGACCGCCAAGCTGATGCGCGAGATCGTCAAGGGCTGAGACCCGCATCGACCTCGTTCGTTCGGGGCCGGGTTCCCCCGGGGAGTCCGG
Organism: Saccharopolyspora mangrovi; assembly: GCF_035320975.1. Classification (NCBI taxonomy): domain Bacteria; kingdom Bacillati; phylum Actinomycetota; class Actinomycetes; order Pseudonocardiales; family Pseudonocardiaceae; genus Saccharopolyspora; species Saccharopolyspora mangrovi. The sequence goes on from NZ_JAWLNX010000009.1 coordinate 236,394, forward strand.
CCCCGACGGCTTTCGCGGGCTGGGCGCTGGCGGTGGCCGGTATTCGGTACCGTCGATCAGCACGCCCGATCGAGTGCTTTCGAGGAGTCCGACCAAGCCATGTCCGCGCCGTATCCGCAGCAGTCGAACACCGACGGTGGCCGTCGTTCTTTCGAGCTGAAAGAAGTCCTGGCGATGGTGGCGGCCGGTGCCGGCGTCGTCGGCTACCTGCTCGGCTTCTTCGACGACGGCGTTGGTGCCCTGATGGGCAGCATGGCCGGGTTCGGCCTGATCTGCTCGGCCGCGCTGGCGGGACTGCGGTTCGTGCCGAAGACGCCGGACGCGCTGTTCGTGTCCGTCCCGCTGTCGGCTTACGCCGCGCTGGCGCTGCTGCAGGACGTCGTCCGCAACACCGCCTCCGGCCTGGTCGCGGTGCTGATGGTGCTGGCGCTCGCGCAGCTGGCCGCCGTGGTCGGCGTGCTGCTGATCGAGGGCGGCGTGATCAAGTCCGGCCCGACGAGCTCGCAGCCCAAGCCCTACGGCCAGCCGCCGTTCCCGCAGGGCCAGCGCGGTCCGGGAGGCCCAGGTGGTCCCGGCGCTGCGCGGCCTGGTCCCGGTGGCCCGCCCGCTCCTGGCTGGAGCCCGCAGGGCCAGCCCGGCGCCCAGTTCGGCGGACCCCCGCCGTGGAACCCGGCCGGTGGCCAGCCCGCCCAGCAGCCTTCGGGTAACCGGAACCCGTCCTCCGACGGGTTCGCCACACCCAACCCGGACTCCAGCGGCCCGCACCAGCGACCCGCGAGCCAGTCGGGCCCGATCCCGCAACCCGGCCCGCAGCAGCCGTCCCAGAGTGGCCAGCAGCAGCCCAAGACCGACTCGGACGGCGGCGGACCGCAGGGCACTCGCCAGATGCCGCACCCGGGAGCCAACCCGCCCGCCTTCTGATCGCCCGACCCCGGTGACGGTTCCCTTTGCCCGGACTGCTCCGGCGAGAACTGCCCTGCGTCCCGAGCTCTGACCGGCGGTCCATCGCCCGATGGGCGGAGGCGCTGGCGTGTTCGGGGCCGTTCGGAGCAGCGGTGGTGCGACATTCGGTCGCGTGTCTGCGCTGGATCCGATCCCCCATGCCGTGGCCGCGGGCCATTCCGACCGGAAACCGGGGCTGCGGCGGTGGCTGTTCATCGCCGTCGTCGGCGCGGTGCCCCTGATCGGTTTCCTGGCCGTCGCAGCGCTGCTCGCGCTGGTCGTCGGCATCGCCAGCGGGGCGAGCTTCGACCCGGTGCTGATCCTGATGGCCGCGCTGCCCGGCTGGCTGATGCTCTACCAGTCGCCGCTGGTGATCTCCGGCGCTCCGCTGAGCGTGCTGCCGATGCTGCCCACGATCGGCGTGGTGCTGCTGGTCGCGGTGGCCTCGGCGTTCGTCGCCCGCCGGTGCCGGCTGCGGCGCCCGGACCAGGCGTGGCCGGTGATCGCGACGATGGCGCTGGTGCACGCGTTCGTGGGCGCGGCCTTCGCGCTGCTGCTGGGCGGCCCGTTCAGCGCGGTTCCGGTGGAGGCGTTCCTGAGCTGCGGGCTGACCGCCGCGATCGCCGCGACGGCCGGTGTCGCCAACCGCTGCGGCCTGTTCTACCTGCTGTGGGAACGCACCGACGCGTACGTGTGGACGGGCCTGCGGATCGGCCTGCTGACCATCGCCACCGTGGTCGCGGTCGGTGCGTGCGTGCTGCTGGTCGCGATCGCGGTGTCGGCCCCGGAGATGGCCGCGTCGATGGCGCGGATGGGCGGTGGCGGGGACGCCGTCGGCGCCACCGTGCTCTCCCTGCTGTACCTGCCGAACGCGGTGCTGGCGGGCTGGTCCTTCGCCGCGGGCAGCGGTTTCTCGATCGGCGCGCAGGTCGTCCAGCCCCTGCAGCACGCTCCGGGACCGCTTCCGGACCTGCCGCTGCTGGCGGTGCTGCCCAGCGAGGGCCCGGCGGTGTGGTGGTCGGCGGTGCTGCTGCTCCCGCTGCTGGTGGGGATGCTGATGGGCCTGGTCGCGCGGCGCGTTCCCGGCCCGCTCGGCCGCCGCCTGGTGGTGGTGCTGGTCGCGGCCGGTGTGGCCGCGCTGGCCGTGCTGGCGCTGGCGGCCGTCGCCGGTGGCCGGCTCGGCAACGGCCCGATCGGCGAGGTGTCGTTCCACCCGGTCGGCCTGGCGCTGGCGACGCTGTGCTGGCTGGCGATCCCGGCGCTGGCGATGACCTGGCTGGGCGGAGCGGACGAACCCGACGACCCGGCGCTGAGCGCCTTCGCCACCGACGGGTTCCACGACGAGGAGGACATCGATCCAGAACCGGCGCCCGACGAGCCGGACGAGGACTTCGACTACACCGACCTCGACGACCTGATCGCCGAAATCCCGGTCGCCCGCGCGGAATCCGACTCCGAACCCGACTCCGCTGACGACGCCACCGCGGACGAGTTCGACGCCGAGCCCGGCGAGGAGGAGCCCGCGCCGCGCGACCGGCGGTGAGCGCTGCGCCACTCGCCCGGGCCCTGCCGGAGCCGACCCCGCAACCAGGTCTTACGCTGCGGGGGAGATCGTGCCGAGGCATGTCAGGAGCGAACGCTGAACCCGAGTACGCCCGACCAGCCGAGCACCGCCGCGCACCCGAACCGGATCACGACCGCGAACCCGGCGCGGGTGGTCGTGCTCGTCTCCGGTTCCGGCACCCTGCTGCAGGCCCTGCTCGACGCCACCAGCGAACCCGACTTCCCGGTCCAGGTGGTCGCCGTCGGCGCCGACCGCGACGAGATCGAGGGGCTGGCCCGCGCCGAGCGCGCCGGCATCCCCACGTTCGTCCGCAAGGTCGGTGACCACGCCTCCCGCGAGGAGTGGGACCGCGCGCTGACCGAGGCCTGCGCCGAGCACGAGCCGGACCTGGTGGTCTCCGCCGGGTTCATGAAGCTCGTCGGCGCCGACTTCCTGGCCCGCTTCGACGGCCGATACCTCAACAGCCACCCGGCGCTGCTTCCCTCGTTCCCCGGCATGCACGGGGTGCGGGATGCGCTGGAGTATGGAGTCCGCGTCACCGGCTGCACCCTGTTCGTGGTGGACGCCGGTGTGGACACGGGGCCGATCCTGGCCCAGGAAGCCGTCGAGGTGCTGCCGGAGGACGACGAGGCGAGCCTCCACGAGCGGATCAAGGCCGTCGAGCGGCGGCTGCTGGTCGGCACTCTGCAAAAGCTGGCGTTGCACGGGTGGACCGTGCAGGGACGGAAGGTGAGTATCCCGTGACCGCGAACTCCCAGGAGCGGCGCCCGGTTCGCCGCGCGCTGATCGGCGTGTCGGACAAGTCGGGCCTGCTGGAGCTGGCCACCGGGCTGCACGCGGCCGGGGTGGAGATCGTCTCCACCGGCGGCACCGCGCGTGCGATCGCCGACGCCGGCGTGCCGGTCACGCCCGTCGAGGAGCTCACCGGCTTCCCGGAGGCGCTGGACGGACGGGTCAAGACGCTGCACCCGCGGGTGCACGCGGGCCTGCTCGCCGACCTGCGCCGCGAGACCCACGCCCAGCAGCTCGAAGATCTGGAGATCGCGCCGTTCGACCTGCTGGTGGTCAACCTCTACCCGTTCGTGCAGACGGTGGCCTCGGGCGCCGCGCAGGACGAGGTCATCGAGCAGATCGACATCGGAGGCCCGGCGATGGTGCGCGCTTCGGCGAAGAACCACGCCAACCTCGCCGTCGTGGTGGACCCGAGCCGCTACGAGTGGGTCCTCGAGGAGGTCCGCGCGGGTGGTTTCACCACGCCGGACCGGGTCGAGCTGGCCGCCGAGGCGTTCCGCCACACCGCGTCCTACGACGTGGCGGTCGCGTCCTGGATGAGCAAGGTCCCCACCGGCGACGACGCCGCTTTCCCGGGCTGGATCGGTGAGACCTGGCAGCGCCGCTCGGCGCTGCGCTACGGCGAGAACCCGCACCAGCCGGCCGCGCTGTACGTCTCGGGCGGGGAGGCCACCGGCCTGGCCGCCGCCGCGCAGCTGCACGGCAAGGAGATGTCCTACAACAACTACGTCGACGCCGACGCCGCGTGGCGTTCCGCGCACGACCACGACGAGCCGTGCGTGGCGATCATCAAGCACGCCAACCCGTGCGGCATCGCGGTGGCCGAGGACATCGCCGCCGCGCACCGCAAGGCGCACGAGTGCGACCCGGTGAGCGCCTTCGGCGGCGTGATCGCCACCAACCGCGAGGTGTCGGTGGCGATGGCCGAGCAGGTCGCGGAGATCTTCACCGAGGTCGTGGTGGCCCCCGGCTACGCCGAGGGCGCGGTGGACGTGCTGAGCAAGAAGAAGAACATCCGCATCCTGACCGCGCAGCCGCCGCAGAGCGGCCGGGTCGAGATGCGCGCGATCTCCGGCGGCATGCTGGTGCAGGGGGCGGACGCGATCGACGCCGAGGGCGACGACCCGGCGAACTGGACGCTGGCGACCGGTTCGCCGGTCGACGAGGCGACGCTGGCGGACCTGAAGTTCGCGTGGCGCGCCTGCCGCGCGGTGAAGTCCAACGCGATCCTGCTCGCCGACGCCCGCGCGACCGTGGGCGTGGGCATGGGCCAGGTGAACCGGGTCGACTCGGCCCGCCTGGCGGTCTCCCGCGCCGGTGAACGGGCCAAGGGTTCGGTCGCGGCCTCGGACGCGTTCTTCCCGTTCCCGGACGGCCTGCAGGTGCTGCTGGACGCGGGCGTGCGCGCCGTGGTCCAGCCGGGCGGCTCGGTCCGGGACAACGAGGTCATCGCTGCAGCGGAGGCGGCAGGGGTCCCGGTCTACTTCACGGGCACCCGCCACTTCGCCCACTGACCCCAGGTCGACATCCGACGAGCCCCGGACCCCGGTCCGGGGCTCGTCGCGTTCCCGGGGCTCTTCCCGGGTTCGAACTAATGTTCACCCGATCCGGCCATGTCCCTTGACGCACCCCGGCCGAGCGGGGTTAACTGTTCTTGTTCGAACTGAGGTTCGAGATCGGAAACGGCCGGTGTCGGGGTCGGCCGCTCCGATGGAGTTCGGCGCTGTGTTCCGGGTGCAGGCGCAGCGCTGACTCCACCGCTGCCTTCCCCGCAGCGGCTGTGTTCGTGGGTGCCCGCGCCGGGGTCGGGCACCCACCGCGGTCACGTATGTGGGGAGGGCGGCGATGTCCGCGATGGTGTCTTCGACGGCGCTGAGCGCGCCCACGGCTGACGGGGTGTCCGTGGGTGTGCTGCGCGTCGAGGCGGGCGGCGTCCCGGGAGCGGGCCGGGTGCTGCCGACGCGGGCGGAACTCGCCGCCGTGCTGCCGTGGCCAGGTTTGCGCCGCGGCAGCACGGTGGCGGTGCACGGATCGGTGTCGCTGCTCTTCGCGCTGCTGTCGGAGGCGACGGCGAAGGGTTCCTGGGCGACCATGGTGGGTTTGCCCGGCATCAACTTGGTCGCCGCTGCCGAGGCCGGGGTGTCGCTGGAACGGCTCGCGGTGGTGCCGCAGCCGGGCTCCGATCCGGCGGGCGTGATCGCCGCGCTGCTGGACGGCGTCGACCTGGTGGTGGTCGGCGGGACCGGCCAAGTGCTCGACGCCGATGCCCGGAGGCTTTCCGCGCGGGCGCGCAACCGAGGTTCGGTGCTGCTGCCGTTCGGCCGCTGGCCGGGTGCGGAGGTGCAGCTGCGCTGCTCCGGTGCGCGTTGGCGCGGGCTCGGTCACGGCCACGGTCATCTGCGGGAGCGCGACGTCTCGGTGCACGCCGAAGGGCGTGGTGCGGCATCGCGGCCGCGTTCCTGCCGGTTGCTGCTGCCTTCTCGCGACGGTTCGGTCGCCGGGGTCGAAGAACGCCCGGCCGCTCGGGCGCACCTGCGCGCGGTGACGGGGTGAGCGACGTGCCGGCCCGCAGGATCGTCGTGTGGTGCCCGGATTGGCCGGTGGTGGCCGCCGCGCGCGCTGCCGAACTCGAACCACTCGTCCCCGCAGCGGTTTTCGCCGCGAACCGGGTCGTCGCCTGCTCGGCGACGGCCCGGGACAGCGGTGTTCGCCGGGGGATGCGCCGTCGCGAGGCGCAGGGCCGTTGTCCGGAACTCGTCGTCTGCGAGCACGATCCGGCGCGAGACGTGCGGCTCTTCGAGCCGGTCGTGGTCGCCGTCGAGGAGCTCGTGCCGGGTGTCGAGGTCGTCCGTCCCGGCCTGGTCGCAGTGCCGGCGAGAGGGCCCGCGCGCTACTTCGGCGGGGAGGAGGCCGCCGCCGAGAAGCTCGTCGACGAGATCGACGCGCAGACCGGGGTGGAGTGCCGGATCGGTGTCGCCGACGGGCTGTTCACCGCGATCCTCGCCGCCCGGCACGCCCGGCACGTCGAGCCCGGTGGCAGCGGGGACTTCCTCGCTCCGCTGCCGGTCGAGGAGATCGAGCAGCTCGCCGACCGGCTCGGCCCGAAGCAGGCCGCGGAGCAGCCGGAGCTCGTGGACCTGTTGCGCCGACTGGGGATTCGCACCCTCGGGGAGTTCGCCGCACTGGGTTCGGCGGACGTGGCGACCCGGTTCGGCCAGGCCGCCCTGCTGGCCCACCGGGCTGCGGGAGGTCAGGAGGAGCGTCCGGTCAAGCGCCGCCGACCACCACCGGGCCTGGTCGTCACCGAGGAGCTCGACCCGCCGGTGGATCGGGTGGACCGCGCGGCGTTCGTGGCCAAGGCGCTCGCCGACGAACTGCACGCCAAGCTGGGCGATCTCGGTCTGGCCTGCACCAGGCTGGGCATCTCGGCGCGCACCGAGAACGGCGAGGAGCTGCACCGGGTCTGGCGCTGCGCGGAACCGCTGACCCCGGCGGCCACCGCGGATCGGGTCCGCTGGCAGCTCGACGGTTGGCTCAACGGGCGGAAGCGCGAGGGGCGCCCCACCTCCGGGCTCGGCGAGCTGAGCCTGCGCCCGGAAGAGGTCGTGGGTGCGGGAGGTCTGCAGCTGGACCTGCTCAGCTCCGCCACCGGCGAGGCCGCCGCTCGTGCGGGCCGGGCCTTCGCGCGGGTGCAGGGCATGCTCGGCCCGGAGGCCGTGCTGACCGGTGTCCTCGGCGGTGGCAGGGACCCTCGTGACCAGGTGCGATTCGTGCCGTGGGGAGATGAGCGGCGGGCTGCGCTGCCCGCCGGCCCGCCGTGGCCGGGCCGGATCCCGGCTCCGTCGCCGACGGTGGTGCCGGGTGAACCGTGGCCGGCCCGGGTGCTCGACGAGTCGGGCGAACCGGTGTGGATCACCGGCCGGATGGGGCTTTCCGCCGCTCCGCACCGGGTCGAGGTCGGTGGTGGCCGGTCGCGCGCGGTGGCCGGCTGGGCCGGTCCGTGGCCGGTGGCCGAGCGCTGGTGGGTGGACCTGCTGGCCGGTGGTTCCGGCCAGACCGCGCCGGAGTCGCAGGTCCCGCCGCGCGCCCAGGTCCGCCTCCAGGTCGTGCTGACCCCGGACGGGCTCGAGGACTCCGGGGAGGAGTCCGACGAGGTGGCGCTGCTGCTGGTGCACGAGCGCGGGGACTGGTGGGTCCAGGGGGCCTACCGATAACCAGGCGAACACTCGTTCGAGTGGATGTCCGGCCATTCGGTGGCGCTGATCGTTCGAACAGGAGTTCACTAGTTCCATGAGTTGGTTCAACCCGCCCCAGAGCTGGTCAGAGCTGGAGAAGGCGCTCTCCGGCAAGGTGATGCCGCGCGATCCCGGTCGTGCTGACGGCCCGTCGCCGCGACCTCGTGCGGCCCATCGCGAAGTCGGAAGAGACCCGGCGCCGCCCGGCGACCGGGTGCCCTACGCCGAGCTGCACGCGCACTCCAACTTCAGCTTCCTCGACGGTGCCGCGCACCCCGAGGAGCTGATCGAGGAGGCGGCGCGGCTCGGGCTGGAGGCCATCGCGCTCACCGACCACGACGGCCTCTACGGCGTCGTGCGGTTCGCCGAAGCCGCCAAGGAGCACGACGTGCGCACGGCGTTCGGCGCAGAGCTGAGCCTGGGGCTCACCCAGCCGCAGAACGGCATCCCCGACCCCGAGGGCGGGCACCTGCTGGTGCTGGCCCGCGACCTGGAGGGCTACGCCTCGCTGTGCCGGGCGATCAGCACCGCCCAGCTGCGCGGTGAGGAGAAGGGGCGCCCGGAGTACCGGCTGGAGGAGCTGGCCGCCGAGGCCGCCGGGCACTGGCAGGTGCTCACCGGCTGCCGCAAGGGCGCGGTCCAGACGGCCCTGGCCGCCGGGGGGAAGGACCCGGCGGCGGCCGAACTCGACCGGCTGGTCGGGCTCTTCGGCCGCGAGCACGTCACCGTCGAGCTCACCGACCACGGGCTGCCCACCGACTCGGTGCGCAACGACGCCCTCGCCGAGCTCGCCGAACGCGCCGGACTGTCCACAGTGGCCTCCACCGGCGCGCACCTGGCGCGGCCGGACCGGGCGCGGCTGGCCGGCGTCGTCGCCGCCGTCCGGGCTCGGCGCAGCCTCGACGACATGGACGGCTGGTTGCCCGCGTGGGCGGGCAACCACCTGCGCTCCGGCGCCGAGATGGCCGAGCGCTTCGCCCGCTACCCGGGCGCGGTGCAGCGGGCGGCGGAGCTGGGCAAGTCCTTCGCCTTCGACCTCAGCCTCGTCGTCCCGGAACTGCCGCCGTTCGACGTGCCTCCCGGCCACACCGAGGCCAGCCACCTGCGGGAGCAGACCTACCTCGGCGCGCTCGAGCGCTACGGCCCGCCGCAGGCGGCACCGGAGGCGTACCGGCGGATCGAGCACGAGCTGGCCGTGATCGAGGAGCTCGAGTTCCCCGGCTACTTCCTGGTGGTGCACGACATCGTCGAGTTCTGCCGGCGGGAGAACATCCTGTGCCAGGGCCGGGGATCGGCGGCGAACTCGGCGGTGTGCTTCGCGCTGCGCATCACCAACGCCGACCCGGTGCGCTACCGGCTGCTGTTCGAGCGGTTCCTCGCCCCGGAGCGGGACGGGCCGCCGGACATCGACATCGACATCGAATCCGACCGCCGCGAGGAGGTCATCCAGCACGTCTACGCCAAGTACGGCCGCACGCACGCCGCGCAGGTCGCCAACGTCATCGGCTACCGGCCGAAGTCCGCGGTGCGCGACGTCGCCCGCGCACTCGGCTACTCGCCCGGCCAGCAGGACGCCTGGAGCAAGGAGATCGAGCACTGGGGGCCGCTGCCGGAGGACTCCGAGATCCCCGGCGCGGTGCGCGAACTCGCCGACGAGCTGATGGGGTTCCCGCGCCACCTCGGGATCCACTCCGGCGGCATGGTGATCTGCCACCAGCCGGTCAGCGAGGTGTGCCCGGTGGAGTGGGCGCGGATGCCCGGCCGGACCGTGCTGCAGTGGGACAAGGACGACTGCGCCACCGTCGGGCTGGTCAAGTTCGACCTGCTCGGCCTGGGCATGCTCTCGGCGCTGCACTACGCCATCGACATGACTCGCGAGCACCACGGCGTCGACGTCGACCTCGGCGAGCTCGACCTGTCCGACTCCGAGGTCTACGCGATGCTGCGCCGGGCCGATGCGATCGGGGTGTTCCAGGTGGAGAGCCGCGCGCAGCTGGCCACCCTGCCCCGGCTGAAACCCCGCGAGTTCTACGACCTGGTGGTCGAGGTCGCGCTGATCAGACCGGGCCCGATCCAAGGCGGATCGGTGCACCCCTACATCCGGCGCCGCAACGGCGAGGAGGTCTGGGACTACGAGCACCCGCTGATGGAGGGCGCGCTGAAGAAGACGCTGGGCGTGCCGCTGTTCCAGGAGCAGCTGATGCAGCTGGCCGTCGACGTCGCCGGGTTCAGCCCGTCCGAAGCCGACCAGCTCCGCCGGGCGATGGGCGCCAAGCGCTCCGCCGAACGCATGGAACGCCTGCGCGACAGGCTCTTCGAGGGCATGGCCGCCAACGGCATCGGCGAGGAGCTGGCCGAGCACATCTACCAGCGGATGCTGGCCTTCGCCAACTACGGGTTCCCGGAGAGCCACGCGCTGAGCTTCGCGCTGCTGGTGTTCGCCAGCGCCTGGTTCAAGCACTACTACCCGGCGGCGTTCTGCGCGGCGCTGCTCAAAGCGCAGCCGATGGGCTTCTACTCGCCGCAGTCGCTGGTCGCCGACGTGCGCAGGCATGGGGTCGTGGTGCGCGGGCCGGACATCAACGCCAGCAGGGTGCAGGCCGATCTGGAACCGGACGCCACCAGCACCGGCGGCCGAGCCGTCCGCATCGGCCTGTCGTCGGTGCGCAAGCTCGGTGACGACCTCGCCGAGAAGCTGGTGGCCGAACGCGCTGCGAACGGCCCTTTCGACGACATGCCCGACCTGGCGCGGCGGGTGCGCCTCACCGCGCCGCAGATGGAAGCCCTGGCCACGGCAGGAGCTTTCGACTGCTTCGGCCTGACCCGGCGCGAAGCGCTGTGGAACGCCGCCGCGGCCGCCCGCGAGCGACCAGACCGGCTGCCGGGCACCACCGCGTCGTCGAGCTCCCCCGCCCTGCCGGGGATGGACGGCGTCGAGAAGGCGGCGGCCGACGTCTGGGCGACCGGGGTGTCCCCGGACAGCTTCCCGCTGCAGTTCGTGCGCGCCCGGCTGGACGAGCTCGGTGCCCTGCCCGCTGCTCGACTGTCCGAAGTGGAGCACGGAACCCGAGTCCTGGTGGGTGGAGCCGTGACGCACCGGCAACGCCCGTCGACCGCGGGCGGCATCACCTTCCTGAACCTGGAGGACGAAACCGGAACGGTCAACGTCGTCTGCTCACCCGGGCTGTGGGCCCGCTACCGGAAGGTCGGACGCACCAGCGCCGCACTGCTGGTCCGAGGAGTGGTGGAACGAACCGAGGAGGTGATCAACCTGCGGGCGGACAGGCTGCAAAAGCTGAACATCCAAATACCCTCGGAATCCCGCGATTTCCACTGAACTGTGCAAAAAGACTTCGTGGTCTCTTTGCTTGGCGGTGCGGGTAGCGGAACCTCAGACGCCTTCTGGCTCCGGGATCCGAGACTTATGTATGCCAAACGGCGCTACGGCTGTCCTCCCCAGAAGACGTCTGAGAACCCGCGGCGGTGCCAGGTGCTCAGGTGGGGTACTGAGAAACCGGCTTCGCCGGTTGCCTGACGGTGTTTGGGTTGGGCTTACGCGATTCCGCATCTGCGGATGGCCAGGAGCGCGAAGGTGCGGGCGCACTGCTCCAGGTCGGCGATGCTGACGTGCTCGTCGTGGGCGTGCGCGTAGCGCACGTCGCCCGGGCCGTACTGCAGCGTCGGCATGCCCGTGGCGGCGTACTGGCGCAGGTCCGAGCCGTACGGAGCGCCCAGCACCTCTGGGACGGAGCCGCCCGCGGCGACGATCGCCTCGCGGGTCTCGTCCAGCAGCGGGTGCCCTTCGGGGAACCGGCCGCTGGCGAAGATGCCGCCCGGCCAGGTGACCCGCACCGGGTGCTCGGCCAGCCACGGATCGGCCGCGCAGGCTTCGGCGACGGCGGCGGCGAACTCGGTCTTGGCCTGCTCCACGGACTCGCCGAGCCGCACGCCGTAGCGGCCCTCGGCCACCGCGAGGTCCGGGACGGTACTGGCCCAGTCACCGACTCGGGCCGTGCCGACCGACAGCGGGTACGGGATCTCCAGGTGCGCCACCAGCGGGTCGGGGGCGGCGTTGCGCCGGGCCTCCAGCTCGCGCAGCACCGGCAGCAGCTCGGCCAGCTTGTCGAGCGCGTTGACGCCCCGGTAGCGGGTGGAACCGTGCGTGCTCTGCCCGGGGACCTCCAGCCGGAACGTCAGCGAACCGCCGTTGGCGGCCACGATGGTGTTCTGGGTCGGTTCGGCGATGACGCACGCCTCACCGCGGTGACCGCGCTGCAGCGTGGCGAACGCGCCGAGGCCGCCGTCCTCCTCCGCGACGACCGCGTGCACCGCCACCGGCCGGGCCAGCTCGACGCCGGCGGTGCGCAGCGCCTTCAGGGCGCCGAGGAAGGCGACCACGCCGCCCTTCATGTCGCAGGTGCCGCGACCGGCGGCGATGCCGTCGGAGATGCGCAGCGAGTACGGGTCGCGGTCCGGCCAGCGGTCCAGGTCGCCGGGCGGCACCACGTCGGTGTGCCCGCAGAACACCAGCGCCGGATCCCCTCCGCCGCTGACCCCGACGCAGCCGTAGGCCTCGTCCCGGTCCGCCTCCTGCCCGGGGAAGTCGGGGTGCTCGGCGAGATCGCGGACGTCGATGCGCCAGTGGTCGACCTGGTGCCCGAGCGCGGAAAGCCGATCGGCGCACCACTGCTGCGCGTCGTGCTCGGCGGTGGTGCCGCCGACGCTGGGGATCGCCACCAGCTCGCGGAGATCGTCGACGATGCCGTCGATGTCCACGGCGTCCAGGGCGCGCTGTTCGGCTTCGGTGCGGGGCTCAACTGCGGTCACGGAGCTGAACCTAACGCGGCGCCCCCGTAGGAGGGGAGACCCGTCGGCAAATCGCCTCGAACACGGTGGAAGGGACCGGGGCGCCGGGCCTGAGTACCATTCCGGCGTGGCCGAAGGCGACAGCACCGAGCGTGAATTCGAGATCGGCAAGGACGGCCTGGGCGGCATCGTCGTGGGCATGGACGGCAGCCCGGCCAGCTTCCACGCCGCCGCGTGGGCAGCGGGTCTCGCCCGACGGGAGCGCGCGCGCCTCGTGCTGGTCTACGTCGAGGCCGTGGGCGGCGTCGCCTACTGGTCGCCGATGGGCGTCGCGGTGGCCAGCGAGGCCGCCGAGTCCCTGGTGGAGGAGCTCAAGCAAGAGGTCGTCTCGCACCTCAAGTGGGTGGACATCGACTGGGACTTCGTGCACCACCGGGGCGACCCGGCGGTCGGCCTGGAGCAGGTCGCCGAGCAGTACCGGGCCGATCTGATCGTCGTCGGCCGCTCCCGCCGCAGAGGCGGCCTCCTCGGCACCGTCCCGGCGACGCTGGTGGTCGAGGCCGTCCGCCCGGTGGTCGTCGTCCCGTAGCGGCGACGTTCCAGCTCGAACCGCGTCAGCGGTGCGAGAGGGTGTTGATGACGGTTCCGCTCGGGTCGCGGTGGAAGAAGCGCCGCACGCCCCAGGGCTCGTCGGTCAGCGGGTGCACGATCTCCGCTCCCCTCACCAGCGCAGCCGCGTAGGCGGCGTCGACGTCGTCGACCTCGATGGAGATGTCCGGGTGCTCCGGAGCGGTGGCGTCCTCGGTGATCAGGCTGAACTGGCGCATCCGGTCCTCCGGCGAGCTGAGGGTGACGATCCAGTCCATGTCCATCACCACCTCGAAGCCGTACAGCTGCACGTAGTGATCACGCGTCGCGGCGATGTCGGTGGCCTTGATGTTGGGCACCACCCGGTGGATTCGCACGGCACCTCCGGTGCTGTCGGGCGCTCGTGCCAGGGTGGGTGCCATGACGAGCGCGGTCGGCGAGGACTTCCAGGACGCGATTTTGCCGGACCAGGAGTGGTCCGGCCGGGTTTTCGAGCGGTGCGTGTTCACCGATGCCGACCTGACAGGGCTGAGCACCCGCAACTGCGTGTTCACCGACTGCGACTTCACCGGCGCCGACCTCAACGGCTCGAAGCACGTCGCCACCGCGTTCCGGTCTTGCAAGTTCGAGCGCACCGTGTTCGGCAAGACCAGCTTCGACGGCTGCAGCCTGCTGGGCTCCAGCTTCGTCGACTGCCGGCTGCGCTCGCTGAAGGTCCGCGAAACGGATCTCACCCTGGTCGCGATGGGCCGCTGCGACCTGCGCGACGTCGGCCTGCGCGGGACCCGCTTCCGCGAAGCGAACCTCACCGAGTGCGACCTGCGCGGCTGCGATCTCCAGGAGGTCGACTTCAGCGGCGCTCGCATGCTCGGCGCCCGCCTCAACAACGCCGACCTGCGGGACGCCCGCCTCGACGCCGACGCCCTCGTCCAGGCCCACCTCAGAGGAGCCCGGGTCGACATGAACCTCGCGCTCTCCTTCGCGGCAGCCCACGGCCTCCAGCTCGACTGAACGCGAAAGAGGGCCCCTCCCAGGCGGGAAGGGCCCTCTGTCGGTCGGTGCTCACTCCATCGGCGGGCGATCCGTCGCCGGCATCTCGGCGAGCGTGCCGTCGGCGATCAGGTCGCTGACGGCCGCCGGGAGCACGAACGCCGTGCCGCCACCGGGCTGCTCGAACCACGCGACCGCGGTTCCGCGCAGCGCCTGGATCGGGCGCTGCACCCGGTAGGCCGCGTAGGTGCGGTTCGCCCACTGCGGCGGAAGCGAGCGGTGCGTGTACGGCGTGCGCAGCGTGTACAGCACGTTGCCGTTGGGCTCGCCGAAGCGGTCCAGCTCGGTGCCCGGCTGCAGCATGACGATCCGGCGGTCCCGGTACAGCGTCAGCGGCGGTTCGCCGTTGAGCGGCTGGATCGGCTGCCCCTGCGGCGGCTGGCCGTTGTTCGGCTGCCCGTTGGGCGCGGCCTGCGGCTGGCCCTGCGGGGGCTGACCCTGCGGACGCGGAGGGCCGGGCGGCGGGCCCTGGCGCTGCGGACCGGCCATGCCGGGTCCGCCCGGTCCGGGACGGCGCTCGGCGCCACCGGCCGGACCCTGAGCGGGACCGGCGGCCGGGGGGACCGGGGCGTTGCTGTCCCGGCGCGGCTGGCGCTTGGGCAGCGGGTTGGAGCCCGGCGCGCCACCGGCCTGCGGCTGAGCCGGGTTCCCCGCGGGCGGGGACGGCGGAGCCTGCGGCGGGAGCGGGCGATCCATCGACGGCGCCGGCTGGAACCGGGTCGGTTCCTCGGTTGGCGGCGACTGCGGTGCCTGCGGAGCCGGGTCCTGGGGCGGTGCCGCGTCCTGGTTGGCGGTGAACAGCGGGTTCCCGCCGGTGCTCGGACCGGACTGCTCCGGTTCGCGCGCGGCGCGCTGGGGCAGTTCCGCGGCCTGCGGCGTGCGCTGCGGCAGGTCCGAGGACGGCTCCGGGTTGCGCTTGGGCAGCTCGGCGGCCGGTTCCGCGGACCGCTGCGGGAGGTCGGAATCCGGGGCACCGCGCTGCGGGAGCTCGGCGGATTCCGGCGTGCGCTGCGGCAGGTCGGCGGGATCCTGCTGGGCGCGCTGCGGGAGTTCGGACTCCTGCGAGCCGCGCTGCGGCAGGTCGTCGACCGGCTCGGCACCCCGCTGCGGCAGCTCGGCGGCCTCCGCCGCCGGGGCCGACGCCGTCGGGATGGCGGCCGGGACCGACGCGGCCGGCCGCTCCATCAGCAGCTGGCCGAGCAGGTACGCGGCGGCGTGATCGACGCGGGCGAACCGGACGTCCTCGGCGCCGGTGACGACCCAGTCGTCGCCGTCCTGCACCAGGCAGTGGGCGTCCGCGCTGCGGCTGCCCAACCGGTAGGCGTCGCTGTCGATCTGGAAGTCGGTCAGCCGGTCGTGCAGCTTGGCCAGCACTTCCTGGGAGTCGGGAGCGTCGTCGTCCTCGTCGAGGACGTGCCGGGAACCCGAGGTGGCCGGGGCGGACTCCTCGTCGGCCAGGGCTGCGGGCTCGTCGAGCTCGTCGACCTCGGGCTCGGTCGAGGCCGAGGAGGAAGAACCGATGGCTGCGGCGCCCACGGCAGCGGCCCCCACTGCTGCGGCGCCGGCACCGGCGGCGACGGCGGCGCCCGAGGAGCCGGACTCGGGTTCGTCGACCGGCTCGTGACCGGGCTGGTCCACGAGTTCGCTGACGGCCGCCTCGCGGGTTTCGTCGTCGACGTCGCCGACGGTGAAGCCGCGGCTGCGGACGTGGTCGACCAGCGCCGTTTCCGGCGGCATGCCGTACTGGGCGAGGTAGTAGGCCACTGAGCCCGGCCACAGCCAGGTGCCGTCGGTGTGCCAGGTGCCCGGGACGGTCTGGGCGCGCTCGGGGTCGAGGTGGTCCTCCTCGTTCTCCCGGGAGGCCAGCACCACCGGAGCGTTCTCCAGGTACTGGCGCAGCGCGCCGACCTCGTCGGCCGGGACGGGGCGGCGATCGGACACCACCGGTCGGCCCTCGTCGTCGACGTCGTCGAAGACGTTGGTGATCCGGAAGCGTCCCGAGCCGATCCCGGTGTGCTCCGCGGCCTCGTCCTCGAGTCCGGCGACCGTGTCGGGCACCACCGGGGCGTCCTCGGCCTGCTGGGATGCGGTGCCGTCGACCCGCTCCTGCATCCAGTCCGGGATGTTCTCCTCGGACCGCGGGTAGCGGCGGAGTTCGTCGACGTAGGCCGCCCGGGGCAGCGGGCGCTGCCACTGCGGCTCGGTGTCGAAGTTGATATCGATTCGGTAACTGGACGGGCGCTCGACGACGTAGAGCGCGCTCAACCAGGTGCCCACGTCGGGGCGGTACATGCCCTCGCGCAGGCGCTCGAAGATCTCTCGCAGCTCCACCGGCGGCTCGAGCGGGCGTGAACTGCCGTCCTGCGCGGTGAGTTCACCCAGCAGGTCGGTGTATTCGCCGGTGGCGCGGTACTCCACCGTGATCTCCTGCCAGTCCTCAGGAGCGCCTTGTAAGAGCAGAACACCGATCTTGCGGGCGATCTGCTCCTGCTCTTCTGGACTGATCGCTGTCGGACGCGACATGGGTGACATCCTCCCCCTCTCGACGAGGCAACCCGACTCCACCCCGCCGAAACGCTACTCGACGCGGGCCCGGCGTTGTGCGCTGTGTGTGACATCCGCGCCGCCGGTGATCGTCTTGTGGCGGTTTTCAAGATCGCCCCGGGCAAGACCGGCGATCTCGCCCCAGAGCTTGCCTGCTGAAAGTACGAAAGAACATCACACCACCAGGTGTATTGGATCAGCGAGGGGCCCCTCAAATTCAGTAGCGGTACGCCCGTGCCGAACGCCACAGTTATCACGTGCTACGTCCTTATCGACTACTGGCCGCCATCCCACACGCTCCGTCACTGATGGGCTTCGGCCTGCTCGCCCGCCTCTACATCCCGGCGCAGGTGATGGTGCTGACGTTCTTGATGGCCGAGTGGACCGGTTCGTACGCGATCGGCGGTGCCGTGTGCACCGCGATGACCATCGGGCACGCGATCGCGGGACCGGTGCGCGGCCGCGCCGCCGACCGCACTTCGGTCGCGAAGGTGCTGGTGGCGAGCGGGCTCCTCCAGTCGGCGGGGTACGTGGCGATGATCGCGACCGTGAGCTGGGTGGACCCGGCGCACTGGTGGTTGATGCTGCTGGTGGCGCTGGCCACGGGCCTGGCCGCTCCGCCGCTGGGGCAGGTGGCCCGCTCGATGTGGCCGCACATCGACTCCGGTGAGGCGCGCGAGGCCGCCTACGCGGTCGAGGCGACGTTGCAGGAGCTGCTGTACGTGGTGGCGCCGATGCTGGCCACGTTCGCGATCGCGGCGTGGAGCCCGTCGTGGGCGCTGGTGGGCTTGGCGCTGTGGGCCCTGATCGGTCCCGGCCTGTTCGCGGCGGCGCTGTGGCGCGCCGGGATCCGCGGCGGGCTGGGCGGCGACACCGCCCGGGGGCGCTCGGGCGGCCTGCTGCGGGTGCGGGGGTTCCTGTCGCTGATGTGCTTCTTCGGCCTGGTCGTGGGCGCGCTGGTCTCGGTGGACTTGGTGCTCGTCGGCTGGGCGCGCGGTCGCGGGGAACCGGAGCTGGCCGGTGTCATGGCGATGGCGTGGGCAGTGGGCTCGTTGGTCGGCGGCCTGGTGATGGGCGGGTTTCCCCGGTACCGGCTGTGGGTCCGCAGCGGACTGGCGGCGCTCGGCCTGTGCGGGCTGGCCGCGGTGCTGCCCCCGGTGTCGGCGGGTTCGCCGTGGGTGATCGGCGTCGTCCTGGCGCTCGGCGGTGCGGCGATCGCGCCGTTGCTGGCCGCGTCGAACGGCAGGCTCGCCGACCTGGCCCCGGTGGACCGGCGCGGCGAGGCGTTCGGCTGGACGACGACGGCGAGCACGATGGGCGTGGCAATCGCCAACCCGCTGGTCGGCTCGACGATGGACCTCGGCGGCCCCGCTGCGGCAGGCGCGACCTGCGCGGGACTGGCGGTGGCGGCCTTCGCCGTGGTCCTGCTGCACCTGCGGCGCACCGGCCCGTTGCCGCCCGCCGCGGAAGTGGTGGAAGAAACTGCGGACCGGCGAGGTCCAGCGGTGACCGATCTGCCACGATGAGCAGCTGTGAGCGCGACGATTCTCGACGGCAAGGCCACCAAGGACGCGATCTTCGAGGAGCTGCGACCCCGCGTCGCCCGGCTCGTCGAGCAGGGTCAGGCCCCCGGCCTGGCGACGATGCTGGTCGGTGACGACCCGGGTTCGCATTCCTACGTGCGCGCCAAGCACAACGACTGCGCGAAGGTCGGCATCAAGTCGATCCGCAAGGACCTGCCCGCCGACGTCAGCCAGGCTGACGTGGAGGCGGTCATCGATGAGCTCAACGCCGACCCGGAGTGCACCGGCTACATCGTGCAGCTGCCGCTGCCCAAGCACCTCGACGCCGGTCCGCTGCTGGAGCGCATGGCCCCGGCCAAGGACGCCGACGGCCTGCACCCGATCAGCCTCGGCCGCCTGGTGCTCGGCGAGGAGGCCCCGCTGCCGTGCACGCCGCGCGGCATCATCGAGCTGCTGCGCCGCCACGACGTCGAGCTCAACGGCGCGCGCGTCGCGGTCGTCGGCCGCGGCATCACCGTCGGCCGCCCGATCGGCCTGCTGCTGACCCGTCGCAGCGAGAACTCCACGGTGACCCTGTGCCACACCGGCACCAAGGACCTGACCTCGGAGATCTCCCGCGCGGACGTGGTCGTGGCCGCCGCAGGCGTGCCGCACCTGATCACCGCGGACATGGTCAAGCCGGGCGCGGCGGTGCTCGACGTGGGCGTGACCCGCACCGACGACGGCCTGGCCGGTGACGTGCACCCGGACGTCGCCGAGGTCGCCGGCTTCCTGTCGCCGAACCCCGGTGGTGTCGGTCCGATGACCCGCGCGATGCTGCTGACCAACGTCGTCGAAGCGGCCGAGCGCAACTTGGGCTGAGCTCGGCCCCGGGACTGGAGGAACGTGAGCGACTGGTTGCCGGACAGGTCTCGCCTGTCCATCCACGTGCCGTTCGGCCTGGTGTGCGGCATCGGGCTGATCGGGTTCCTGCTGGTGGCGCTGCAGCACTGGCGTCGCGGCACGGTCGTGCTCGGCCTGGCGCTGCTGGTGGCGGCGGGGTTGCGCGCCTTGATCCCGGACGACCGGGTCGGCCTCCTGGCGATCCGCAGCCGCGTGGTGGACATCCTCCTCTACAGCGGTTTCGGCGTGGTCATCATCGCCATCGCCATCACCATCAAAGGCCCCTTCGGCTGACGACCGCTGAAAAGGCAGGCGCCCCAACCGGGGCGCCTGCCTTTTTCACGTCCACACAAGACAGTCCACACCGGACCAACCCCCACGCGCCGACACCACCACCGGTGAAACCCCGAACACCGGCGTAATCAGGCCCCCGAATACCGCCGTATTCAGGCCCCCGAATACCGCCGTAATCAGGGCCCTGAATACCGGCGTAATCGGGAACCCAAACCGGAGTGGTCAGGGGACCGGACCACCGCGTGGTCCCGGGGCGAACCGCACCACGCGTCCCGGAGGAGCCGCCGGTGGGGCGGGTGGTGTCACGATTTCAATGAGGTGATCTCAGTAAGGTGCCTGGCAGGGGTGGCCGTGGGGTGATCGGTAGGGGTGGCAGAGGGCCTGCCTGATGGAGTGGGACGTGGGGGCTCCTGGTAGAAGAACTCCGACCAAAGATGATCTTCACCAGGTAAGGCCCCCACGTGATCACCTATCGTGCCATCCTCGATGTTCCTCGTGATCTCGCCCTGTATCTC